>JAUWGA010000209.1 GCA_030606635.1 Methanosarcinales archaeon | reverse complement strand
GATTGCCACCTCTCCTGCTGCAACAGTGGCAGCACTTCCGCCTGATGAGCCGCCAGGCACGCAATCAGGATTGTGCGGATTCCTTGTCGGACCGTAGTAACTGGACTCTGTGGATGTGCCCATCGCAAACTCATCCATGTTCGTCTTCCCGATTACGATTGCGCCTTCGCTATAGAGACGCTCGACCACGGTTGCGTCGTAGGGCGGGATGTAGCCATCGAGAATATGCGATGCGCAGGTCGTCCGGATGCCCGTCGTCGACATGTTGTCCTTGATCGCTATCGGGACACCGGCGAGCTTGCCGCCTGATTTTAATTCTCCTGAATCGATCAAGCGGGCACGCTGAAGCGATTGATCTTCCGCTACTGTTATGAATGTGTTAAACTTGCTCTTGCGGATCTGCTCGAGGTGCTCGGCAACCACCTCCTCGGCAGAGGATTCCTCGACACGCCGCAGTACATCAGTGATACTCATCATGGTTCACGCTTTGTATTGTGTAGATTCTACTTAAGTTGTATGCCAGCATCATAATTTTCATCCGGAGCAAATACTAAAGAGTGGCAGAGATAGATAAACGACAATTGATACGAGAACTATGTGGCGAGAGATTGCACGATTCGGAAAGAAACTTGTAGAATACGGTCTTGTTGAGTCGCATTTCGGCAATATCAGCGTCCGCACCGGCGGAGGGATGCTGATCACGAGAAGCGGATCCGCACTGGACGAGATCAACCGGGATTCTGTGGTCGAGATCAGTATCGAGGGAACCTCAAGCATGGACATGATCGCATCATCAGAGGCGATCGTGCATCGCGCCATCTACAAGAACACTTCAGCGCTCGCAATCATCCATGCGCACTGCCCTTATTCGGTGATCGAGTCCTTGATCGAGGATTCCCGGGTCGTGCCGGCCGATAGTGAGGGACTATACTTCCTGCACGAGATCCCGATCGTTACAGGCGGCATCGGAACATCAGAACTTGCAGAGAATGCCGCCTCATTTTTGCGCGAGCACAAAGGCGTGATCATACGCGGGCACGGCACGATCGCAACGGGGATGATTCTTGAGGATGCTTATGTGGTGACGACCCAGATCGAACACAGCTGCATGGTGAAGTACCATCTCGATCTCCATAACGAGTGCAAAGGGCGCGGGCGTGGAAGGTGATTCGCGAGATGGATGCAGTGGTGATGGCTGGCGGGGTCGGGAGCAGGTTCTTCACAGGGGACTGGACCGGTGAAAAGCCGATGGTCAAGCTTTGCGGAAGACCGCTTATCATGTATATGGTCGATACGCTCATGCGCAGCAGATCGGTAGATCGCATCTTCGTCGTGACCTCACCAAGCGTGCCGCAGACACAGGAATATCTTGGGACGCAGAGGGGGGTCGATGTCATTCCCGCGCCCGGTCTCGGTTATGTCGGCGACATGGTTCACGGGATAAAGGCAGCAGGAATCAGGGAGCCGGTACTCGTTGTCATGTCTGATCTCCCGCTTGTAACCCCTGAGATGATCGATAGGATTGTTTCGATCTATAACAAGCGCTGCGAACCCGCGCTCTCTGTTCACACGCCGCTTTCTGTCTGTACGGAACTCGGGCAGCACCCGACCGCGGTCTTCAATCGCAACGATGAGTTGATCGTCCCGTGTGGTGTTAACATCCTCGATGGTGGTCTGATCGAGGAGGAGCAGCCCGATTATAACCTGATTCTCC
>JAUWGA010000171.1 GCA_030606635.1 Methanosarcinales archaeon | reverse complement strand
GGACATCGCGGCAGTACTCAGGCACGTGGTCGGCGGCGAGATCAAGGAATACACCGAGATGATGGATGACTCGAGGGATATCGCATTCAAGCGCATGATTAAGGATGCAGATGGACTGGATGCGGATGCGATCGTGGGCGTTCGGTTCACGACCTCGATGGTCATGGCTGGGGCATCCGAGATAATGGTCTATGGAACCGCTGTTAAACTGGAGGGATGACCGATAATATGTCAGGAAGATTCGGATTCCCGGTATTCACCGTTGCTCTGCTGCTGATTGGGGGAATTGCTCGGCTGCTGGAAGTAAATGGCATGATCTCATTTGCGATCCCGTGGATCCCTATAATCGTGATCATTGTGGCTGTCCTATCTGTGGGGGCTGTGATATTTGGCAGAAACAGGGATCGACCCGGTTCCTGTCCGTTCAGTGCGATATGCCCGTTTAATAACTTCTGTCCATTCGGGCACGGAAGGTAAGAGTTTACATATCAGGAACGTAAGAGATGTTACAGGTGAGATGAATGACACTCGACGATACTGATAGAGAGATTCTCGCAATACTGGAGCAGGATGATGCGACTCCGAGTGCAACGCTCGCAGAGAAACTCGGCATCACGGAAGGAGAAGTGGAAGAGCGGATTGGCAGACTCGCTGACACCAGAACAAAGATACTGGTCGTTGATGACGAGCCAGACACCTTACTCCCGCTGACCCGGGCGCTTGAGGCGGATAACTACGCGGTGGTGGGCGCGGTCGATGGCGCGGAGGCACTTAGAAAGGTCAGCAATGATACGCCTGACCTGATTCTCCTCGATCTGATGCTGCCGAAACTGAATGGGTATGAGGTCTGCATGAGGTTAAAGGAAGATCCGGCAACGAGGCACATCCCGGTCATCATGTTAAGCGCAAAGGGCGAGATCAAGGATAAGGTACTGGGCATCGAGATCGGTGCTGACGATTACGTCACGAAACCATTCGATCTGCTGGAACTGAAAGCGCGGATAAGGGCGCTGCTGCGAAGGACTGGCGCGTAAAGACTATTCACGATTCCTGATAGTGATCCGGGTAATCGTGACATCCTCCACAGGTCTGTCTCTGGAGTCTGTCTCTACCTGTGCAATCGCACGCACGACATCCATCCCGTCGATCACCCTGCCAAATACCGCATAATCCCCATCGAGGCGGGGTTGCGCTCCATCGCAGATATAGAACTGGCTGGATGCGCTGTCCGGATCTTGTGATCGCGCCATGGCAACCGCGCCATCGAGGTGGGTCAGCTCGGGATGGATCTCCAGCTTAATCGTCTTTTCAGAGCCGCCTGTGCCATCGCCTTTCGGGCATCCGCCCTGAATCATGAAGTTGTCGATCACACGATGAAAGGTCAGACCGTTGTAGAATCCGCGGTTTGCCAGTTCGATGAAGTTTGAGGTGGTGTCCGGCGCCCGCGTTTCATAGAGTTCCACAGTCATCGCGCCCATGCTCGTCTCGATATCAGCGATCCGGTTCTCTTTCCCAGTATTCTCTGTCGTATCAGCCATAGTGTTCCCCTCGTCGCTGTCAGCACCATCAGCCCCGGCCACCACATCTTCACTGCCGATAGAAACGAGTTTCACATCAAAGATCAGCGTCTTTCCGGAAAGTCGGTGGTTGAAATCGATCACAGCGCTCGTATTTGTGAGGTTTGTTATGGTGCCTACCTGCCCCCGACTGTTGGTGAGCTTTTCTCCGAGCGCAGGCGTGATGCCTATAGCGCTCAATTCTTCGACCGGAACGGTTTGGACCATATCCTCGCGGTGGACTCCGTATGCGTCTTCCGGCGGTAGGGTCAGAGTCTTCTCTTCGCCTACAGCCATGCCAATGACACCGCTGTCGAACCCTTTGATCATCTGCCCTGCGCCGACCGTGAATCCAATCGGCTGATAATCCCTATTCGGGTCGTATACTCCGGTTTCGATCGCAACGTCCCTCACAGATGTGTCAAAAACAGTACCGCCATCCAGTCTTCCGGTGTAGTCCACTAAAACTTGGTCGCCTTCTTTGACTACCGCTGCATTGCCGCCGCTATCCGGGTCTATGCAGCCACTACTGACAAGGATCAATGTCATCACGATGCAGATAATAAGTCGTTTGTTCATGCCGATCACTACATTTCTGTGTTTGTGATATATAAGTGCTGTTATGGGTTCGTACCTCTTCGGGTCGTGTCATTGGTCTTTCAGTCGCCTGCATCATACCCGAACGGGCACAATCGAAAACTTCAGTGAAAACACTTCTGTCTTTATGGTGGTGTGCACGTGTTCGAACATTCGTGCAATTCGCGTCATTCGTTGCCATTCGTGAATGTGCAGCATCGGCGCAGCCATCTCTTGGTGCTGATTTTATGCCTTCGGCGCTGCTTCGCTTGCGCTCACAGTCACGAATGGCACAAATCGAGTGAATCGGCAGAAAACACTCGGATTTTTAGACAGTGCCGGACTCACTTTCGTAGCTAACGAACATCTTATGTGATCGCAGAGCAAGGGTTGGCTGATGGACATCGAGGGATACGCAAAACGAGGGCTCGCCAGGCACGACCCGGACCTCGAACAGAAACTTACCGACCGGATACTCGAGATCAAAGACATCCCCCCTAAGAGAGCGCGTGATATCGCCAGCGCAACGATTGTAGAAGCGCGTGCCACGCTCCGCCCCTCAGGAGAGATTCTCGCCCCGATCACGTCAGGGATCACGATGGGTGAGTTCGGTGTCGGGTCGAGGGGTGCTGGTGATTTTTATGCGCACGAGAAGATCGCTGAGGTGATCGGAAAGACCGATGCCATCGTTGATTCGTCACACCTCGATGATTCGGGCGTGGTGCGCATCTCAGGGCAGGAGGATCCTGACCGGTACGTCGTTTTGAACATCGATGGCATCCACTCACGGTTAAGCGATTTCCCGTTTCTTGCAGGGTTTCATGTCGCACGTGCCGCACTCCGCGATATCTATGTGATGGGCGCACGCCCGGTTGCGATGTTATCAGACATCCACATAGCGGATGACGGCGATGTCGGGAAGATATTCGATCACATCGCAGGCATATCGGCAATCGCCGAACTGACGCACGTGCCGCTTGTAACCGGAAGCACGCTTCGGATCGGCGGCGACATGGTGATCGGCGATCGGATGACCGGCGGCGTCGGCGCTGTCGGGATCGCCAGTGATCTCACAGCACGCATCGATGCTGCGCCAGGCGA
>JAUWGA010000024.1 GCA_030606635.1 Methanosarcinales archaeon | reverse complement strand
CTGGCGCTGCTCGGCGCTCTCGAATCGAACATCGCCATATCGTCTGCCGAATTTGCACACCATCTCGATACAAGCCCGCAGACCGCATCTCGCAAGCTGCAACTTCTGGAACAGGAGAATATGATCGCAAGAAGGATGCTTCCGAACGGGCAGGAGATTATGATCACTGAAACAGGCATGATCGCTCTCCAAAAGGAGTATCAGGATTACCAGCAGATATTCGGAGGCGTTGATGAGATCAGGCTGGCTGGAGTGGTGTGCACCGGACTTGGCGAGGGAAGATACTATACCATGCTCGATGGGTATCTGCAGCAGTTTGAGCAGAAACTCGGATTTACGCCATATCCGGGCACATTGAATATCGAACTGAATCCCTACAGCGTAAATACGAGAAAACAGCTGGATGCCATGAAAGACATTCGCATAGAAGGATTCGAGGATGGGGTTCGGACATTCGGGTCTGCGAAATGTTTTAATGTGAAAATCGATGGCACGTATGGCGCAATCGTCATCCCGAACCGAAAGAACTATCCCGATAACATAATCGAGGTTATGGCGGCTGTGAATCTCAGGGAGCATCTGCGGGTCGATGATGGGAGTAAGGTGGAGGTAGTACTATGCAGAACATAAAAGACGCAATCGATGCGATTAGAAACGACAGGATGATACTGTTATATGACGCCGCGGATCGCGAAGGCGAGACTGATTTTATGATACCGGCAAGATCGATCAGCCCGCAAGACATTGCAGAGATGCGTATCTACGGCGGCGGACTTTTGTGCGCGGTGATACCGGATGCGGCTGCCGAGCGTCTCGGGCTTCCGTTCGCGGCTGATATTCTCAGGCGTCTGCCAGATCTGGCACATCTCGCCGAAGGAGACCTGCATTACGACACCCGTTCCTCGTTTTCACTCTGGGTAAATCACAGGGACACGTTCACAGGCATCCCGGACCGGGACCGTGCACTCACCATCCGCAAACTGGATGAGATCGTCGAGTCCACGCTTAACGGGGATGCGGTTGATTTTTCGAGCGAGTTTCGATCCCCGGGTCACGTTGCAGTGCTGCGCGGTGCAAAAGATCTATTAAAAGAGCGTAAAGGGCAGACCGAACTCTCGATAGCGCTTGCAGAACTTGCAGGCATAAACCCGGTGCTCTGTATCTGCGAGATGCTCGATTCGGAGACAGGATATGCGCTGACAAAAGAGGATGCGAAAAAATACGCAATAAAAAATGATCTGGTCTTTGTGGAAGGAGAAGAGATTATATCCGGATATGAAAAAGGTTGAGCGCATCAAGCACTCAACGCTTTCAACCGTTCGATGTTCTTCATCGCTTCCTCTACCTCTAACTTCTTTTTCTCCTCCAATTTCACTATAATTTCACTGATAGGAACCTTGAGCGAATATACCTTGTAAGGACGTCCTTTTCCTGGCTTCTTCTCGTCGGTTTCGGCGACCCAGCCGTGTGCGCGCAGTTCTCGCATCGCAATACTGACTTCGGGCTGCCTTAAGTCCGAGCCAACCTCGAGGTCTTTTGACGTCGCTGTATCAACGCCTTTCAGATATGCAAGCACTTTGGCAGTATTCCGTTTCAGTCCTTGTTTGATCAATATGTCGACGAATTCCTCATCGTCGTCGTCCAGTACCTTAACTGATAAATCTTTCATGAGTTATCACCACCCCCGAATATGTATTTGTTACATATAAATCTTGTGGTTAAAAACAACATATATACTTGTTATTTCTTTGCCCCTTCAAGTTCCCCGCGCAACGCAATCGATGCCGTACTCAAGAACTCGGACTGCTTGTCCTCCTCGAGATTTCCGATTCTGGACCGGACCGCATTCTCGTAATGCTGGATCACGGTGTCGTTGTCGATCGATCCGATCGAGGACAGTTCCAGCGCAAGCAAGTCCAGCGTCGATAGGTATATTCTTGGTCCGAGTGGGACTCCAAGCTTCCGCATCGCCCTCGTGGTGCTCACGAGTGGATGGAATAACGATTTGAGGCGGGATGCGAACTTTTTGTAGTAATACTCCGTATGTTGGGCTGCGATCCTAAGTTCGGTCTCCTTGTCAGGATAATTAACAACGATCCTTGCGTTGAACCGATCCAGGATGTGCTGCGGAACCTCGGTGATGCCTGAGATGTCGTAGGGGTTCATGGTTGCGATCACGTTCGCGCGAAGCGGTTTGGTGATCGGGGTCTTTGGAAACGAGACCTGCCACTCCGCCATGATCTCGGTGAATATGATCAGCGTGTACTCGCTGAAACGGTTCAGTTCATCGGCATACACAATTCCCGGCGTATCGCGGCCATGCGCACTAAAGAGCGGTCCTGCAAGGATATCCATCTCGCCTTCCCGGTACTTCCCGATATCAAGGTCGCCAATGAGATCGCTTGGAAGCGCATCCTGGCTGCCGGTCACCCGCACATACGGGATGTCTCCAACCTCCTTTTTCAGGGAAGAGACCATCTGGTTAACGGCAAGCGTTTTCGCTGTGCCCGGAGGTCCCTCGATCAAGAGATGGAAGCGAAGCCCGAGCCGGATTGCTTCTGCGAAGAGGCGGAGGTAGCGCTTCATCTCCTCCTGCCCAAATACTACGAGTTCGACCATGTATGACAATACGGGGTGCGGCATCAAAAGGATTTGCACAGATCTGGCCAGATGCAGCACAATCGAAAACTCCGGTGAAAACACTCTGATTTTATGGTAGTGTACACGTGTTCGAACATTCGCGTCATTCGTTGCCATTCGTGAATGCGCAGCATCGGCGCAGCCATCTTTTGGTGCTGATTTTATGCCTTCGGCGCTGCTTCGCTTGCGCTCACAGTCGCGAATATCACGAATCGAGTAAATCGGCAGAAAACACTCGGATTTTTAGACAGTGCCCTCCACAACCTAATGCTAAACAGATAGGATTTTGCTTGAGAGATCACACCTGACGCAAATTATAGGGAGAGTTTTGTTATTTGCTTGATTTATCAGTGAGGTGGATATCACGAGAATTATCAAAGAGTCAAAATCCGGCCATCCACCAAATCCTTAAGTATATCTCACGCCCACACTTTTTTATGATAATAATATTTTCACACGGAGGACTATAATTGGACGATATTGGAATTATTGCAGTCGGCGGATATAATGAGATGGGCAGGAATATGACGGCGGTGCATGTCGGCGGCGACATCATCATCTTCGACATGGGGCTCCGTCTCGATCAGGTGCAGATTCATGAGGACGTGGAGATCGAACGGATGCATTCGCTCGATCTGATCAAGATAGGCGCGATACCGGACGATACCGTGATGAAGGGGGTGGACGGCACGGTTCGCGCAATCGTCTGTACGCACGGACACCTCGATCACATCGGAGCAATCTCGAAACTGGCACACAGGTACCGTGCCCCGATCATCGCAACCCCTTACACGATCGGTCTTATCAAACAGTTGATCAAGTCGGAACGGAAGTTCCCGGCAGAGAACGAACTGGTCGAAATGAACGCCGGTGAGACAAAGGAGGTCTCAAAAAACCTCTCGATAGAATTCATAAGGGTCCAGCACAGCACTCTCGACTGTGTCTTCATTGCGGTGCACACCCCACGGGGCATTCTTCTGTATGCCAACGACTTCAAGATGGACCGGACGCCGACGCTCGGGGAGCCGCCAGACATAAAGCGGCTCAAGCAGATCGGCAAGGAGGGTGTCTTTTTGATGATCACAGAGAGTACCAATGCCGCAATCGTTGGAAAGACGCCGTCAGAACGGATCGCAAAGGATCTGCTCAACGATGTGCTCATCGGTACCGAGGAGACAGAATCAGGGGTCATCGTGACCACGTTCGCGTCCCACATCGCAAGGATCGCGGCTACCCTGGAAATCGCAAAGAAGATGGATCGTATTCCTGTACTTATGGGACGCTCGATGGATAAATATGTGAAATTGGCAGCGAAAATGGGATATATCCAGCTTCCGGAAAATCTGAAGATATATGGCGTGCGGAAGAACATAGATAAAGCGTTTACAAGAATCGCATCCGAAGGAAAGGAGAAGTATCTTCCGATCGTAACAGGGCATCAGGGAGAGCCGGGCGCCGTGCTCGAGCGGATATCGATGGATAATACGGGATACAGGATTGAGAACGGTGATAAGATCATATTTTCTGCAAATGTGATACCAACACCAAGTACGCGTGCAAACAGGTACGTCCTCGAGACGAAACTTAAGATGCGCGGAGCACGCATCTACGATGGGGTTCATGTCTCAGGACATGCGTGTAAGGAGGATCACTGGGAGTTGCTGCGCATGATAAATCCGGAACATGTGATCCCTGCACACGGAAACATCGTGATGCACGGTTCCTATATCGAGATGGCTGAAAATACCGGATACGTACTCGGCGATACCATCCATCTGCTCAGAAACGGAGAGGAATTGGTTCTTGGATGATTAGTATGAATGAATTCGAGAAAGAGCTTGCAAAGCGCGGCGATCTCGTCTACGAGTACCTCACATCCGCCCGGTATCAGGAGCGGTTCGTTCCTGAAGTGATCCACGACTCGGTGTACCTGTACCTGAGTGGGAAGCGCGGGAAGTCGCTGCGGCCTGCCGTACTGCTCTTCTCGTGCGGCGCTGCCGGTGGCGATGAAGAGATCGCACTTCCTGCAGCGGCTGCTACCGAAGTATTCCACACATGGACGCTCGTGCACGATGACGTCATTGACCGGGATTGTATGCGGCGCGGCGGATACACGGTGCACGAGGAGTTTCGCAGGAGAGGGGCAGATCTCGGCTATGGTAACGACACTGCTATGCGCTACGGCACATCGATTGCGATACTTGCAGGTGACGTCCAGCAGGGCTGGTCGGTCTCACTTCTGTCTGAACTTACAGAGCGCGGCGTCGACCCGGGTGTTGTGCTGCACTTGGTCAGGATGATGGAGACCGATGTTGTGCTGACGCTGCTCTCTGGACAGGTCTTTGATGTCCAGTACTCGAAAGCTCCGATCGAATCGTTAAGCGAGGATAAGATCCTCGGGATGCTGTGGAGAAAAACAGGCGCATTGTATGAGTTTGCAGGATCTGCCGGCGCAATGATCGGACTATCCACAACAGATACGCGAAACGAACTGGTCCGGTCGATATCACAGTTTACAGGCAGGTGCGGCACTGCATTCCAGTTGCAGGACGATATCCTTGGCGTTGTCGGGGATACGAAGAAGCTCGGGAAGACTGTTGGTTCTGACATCAGGGAAGGGAAACGGACGCTTATTGTGTACCATGCATTTACTCATGCGGATGAGGCGCAGAAGAGGCGCATGTCTGGAATACTTGGCAATGAGAATGCATCTGCCGAGGAGACCAGCGAGGTTGTGGATATTCTATCCGAACTCGGGAGCATCGAGTACACAAGGGCGCTTGCTGACAGTTACATTAAGGAAGCGAAAGATCGGATAGAAACTATACCCGGATCAAAGTACAAGGACCTCTTGCTTGCATGGGCAGAATACATGGTCAAGCGGGAGTCCTGACTGTAGAATCAGAAACATCACACATCCAAAGGACGGAACTAACGTGAATGCAAAGAAATACGTTTACTTCTTCGGTGACGGAAACGCTGAAGGCAGCGCTCGAATGAAAGATCTCCTCGGATCGAAGGGGGCGAATCTCGCTGAGATGGTGAATATTGGCATCCCGGTGCCCCCGGGATTCACGATCTCCACAGAGGCATGTATACACTACTACGCAAACGATGGTGGATACCCGGACGGTCTTAAGGATGAGATCGATGAAAATCTCGCTCGCCTTGAGGAGTCCACTAAAAAACGGTTCGGCGATGCAGAAAACCCACTCCTCCTGTCCGTGCGCTCAGGTGCTGCGATCTCGATGCCGGGAATGATGGATACTGTGCTTAATATCGGTCTTAACGATGAGAGCGCGGTAGGTATTGCCAAAATGTCGGGAAATGAGCGGTTTGTGTACGATTCGTACCGCAGGTTCGTGCAGATGTTCGGAAACGTGGTTTTAGGGATGGAGCACAGCAATTTCGAGCAGATTCTCGAGGAGAAGAAGAGGTCGCGCGGCGTTACGATGGACACGGAACTCGATCCGGATGATCTCAAAGATCTCGTATCGAGATACAAGGAACTGGTGGAGAAAGAGACCGGAAGAGCGTTTCCAGCGGATCCGAGAGCGCAATTGAGGATGACGATCAATGCTGTGTTCGAGTCATGGAATACGGATCGAGCAGAAACATATAGAAATTTAAATAATATTCCACATGATCTTGGTACAGGTGTCAACGTCCAGGTGATGGTATTCGGGAACATGGGCGCGGATTCCGGAACCGGCGTCTGCTTCACAAGGGACCCTGCGACAGGAGAGAACGTCTTTTACGGCGAGTACCT
Source organism: Methanosarcinales archaeon (assembly GCA_030606635.1). Lineage (GTDB taxonomy): Archaea > Halobacteriota > Methanosarcinia > Methanosarcinales > Methanogasteraceae > Methanogaster_A. The sequence goes on along the minus strand of JAUWGA010000024.1, from coordinate 7,083 downwards.
GATGAACGCACAGGGAGAGGATGTGGTTGCAGGAATTCGGACCCCAGAGACCCTTGATCATCTAAAGGATGAGATGCCGGAGCTATATGAGGAACTGGCTGCCATACGCGAGAAACTGGAGAGGCATTACCGTGATGTGCAGGATATGGAGTTTACCATCGAATCGGGCACGCTTTACATGTTACAGACAAGAACCGGGAAGCGGACTGCACAAGCTGCCGTGAAGACCGCAGTCGATATGGTGGAGGAGGGATTGATCGATAAGGAGACCGCGATACTCCGCGTCGAGCCGGACCAGCTCGACCAGCTTCTGCACCCGATGATCGATCCGAAAGCAACTGTTGATGTGCTCGCAAATGGGCTAGCAGCATCGCCGGGTGCGGCAGTCGGAAAAGTGGTCTTCTCATCCCACCGGGCACTGGAACTGGTTGAAGAGGGTGAAAAGGTGATTCTGGTGCGGCGTGAGACGTCGCCAGACGATGTCGGCGGGATGGCTGCCTCGCAGGGGATACTAACAGCACGCGGAGGGATGACGAGCCATGCCGCGATCGTTGGGCGGGGCATGGGCAAGTGCTGTGTCGTCGGATGCAACGAGATCGATGTCGATGGGGACGCGAACCGGTTCACGGTTGGCGATATCGTGGTCAACGAGGGAGATTTTATCACGCTTGACGGAACAAAAGGGGAAGTTATTCTCGGTAAGACCGATCTCGTCGAGCCAGAGATGACCGGCGACTTTGAGACGCTGATGGACTGGGCTTCACGTGCAAAGAGACTTGGAGTGCGCACGAATGCGGATACCCCGCACGATAGCGAGGTTGCAAGAAACTTTGGCGCGGAAGGAATCGGTCTATGCAGGACCGAACACATGTTCTTCGGCGAAGAGCGGCTACCGATCGTGCAGCAGATGATCCTTGCAGATGACGAGGAGTCGAGAAGGAATGCGCTGGATAAACTGATGCCGATGCAGAAAGAGGATTTCAAAGGTATATTTGAGGTCATGAAGGATCTTCCAGTGACTATTCGGCTGCTGGATCCGCCTCTGCATGAGTTTCTCCCAAAAACGGGGGAAGAGATAAGAGAGGCGGCGTCGCGCATGAATGTAGGGGAAGGTGAGCTAAAGAACATCATCCAGAACCTGCACGAGGTCAACCCGATGCTCGGGCACCGCGGGTGCAGACTTGGTATCACGTATCCTGAGATCTACGAGATGCAGGTACGGGCGATCTTCGAAGCTGCCTGTGAACTGGCAGCGGAGCGGGATTGCCACAGGGTCATCCCTGAGATCATGATCCCGCTTGTCGGGCACATAAACGAACTTCGATTCACGAAAGAGCGGCTCGTAGAGACTGCCGACGCAGTGATGGAGCGGTACGGTACAGAGATCGAGTACTTGGTCGGAACGATGATCGAGGTCCCGAGAGCTGCGGTCACCGCTGATGAGATCGCAACGGAGGCAGAGTTCTTCAGTTTCGGGACGAACGACCTGACACAGATGACATTTGGGTTTTCGAGGGACGATGTCGGAAAGTTCCTGCCGTTTTACGTGAAGGAGGGTATTCTTGCGTCTGATCCATTCGTGACGATCGACCAGACCGGCGTCGGCAAACTTGTCGAGATGGGCACCCAAAAAGGACGCAGCACAAAGCCAGACCTAAAAATCGGGATCTGCGGGGAGCACGGCGGTAATCCCGCGTCGGTTGAGTTCTGCCATCGCACAGGACTTGATTACGTCAGTTGCTCGCCATTTCGGATACCAATAGCGATACTTGCTGCGGCACAAGCAGCGGTGAAGGAGAGAGATGCCTGAAGTCAAGAAGGTCCTGCTGCTCTTAAAGAACATGGTCTATGAGAGTACAAGCCCGCTTGAGACCTTACGTTTTGCAAAATACTACCGGAAGAAAGGGCTTAGCGTCATGGTGATCCTCTGGGGACCGATGGGGGTTGTGCTCGCAAAGGCAGGAAAGCACCGCGGCACACCAATGTACGATGCGAAGGTTGTGGAGTGTATCGAACTCGGGGTGGATTTCAAATGCTGCCAGCTCGCTGCGGACATTATTGGGCTCGAGGGGGATGAACTGATACCCAGAATCGAGATGATCGAGTCGCACGTCGTTGCGGAACTGTTCCTTGAGTACCAGAGCGAGGGAGAACTGATTATTAGTTTGTGATCAAATGAGGGGTGGTATAGAATGAGCAAGCGAATTGAGGCAATTATCAAACCGGATTTGTTAATATGGGCGAGAGGAAGCGCTGGTTTTACGAAAGAAGGTGCCGCAGATAAATTGCGAATTAAGCTCCAGAAATTGGAAGACTGGGAAGATGGTATAAGTCGTCCAACTATCAAACAGCTTCGCAAGTTGGGGCAACTGTATAAACGACCCATAGCAGTCTTTTATCTGGATGAAAAACCGATAGATTTCCAGCCATTACGTGATTTCCGCAGAATTCCGGGTAGCATTGGATTCCAGCAACCAGTTCAACTCAATTTTGAGATTCGGCAGGCGATTTATCGGAGACAAGTGGCATTAAATCTGATAGAAGACCTATACGGCGAATCTCCGGGATTCGAACACGGAATAAGTATAACCGACGATCCGGAAAAGGTTGGTGACAAGATTCGGGATATATTAAAAGTAGATTCTGAAAAACTGAAAAAAGCGCATGGCAAGTATGGTGCATTTAACTTGTGGCGAGCAGCTATCGAAAGTGTAGGGGTGTTAGTTTTCCAGTCAACCGGTGTAGATGTCACAGAAATGCGCGGTTTTTCGATAAACGAATTTTCATTGCCTGTGATTGTATTAAACAGCGGGGACACTCCGAATGGAAGGATTTTTACACTTTTGCATGAATTTGCTCACATTATGCTGAAAGAGAGTGGTATCTGTGATTTGAACGAGGATTATGATCTGCCTCCGGAAAAACAAAGAACCGAAATTTTCTGCAATCGTGTGGCTGGTGCCGCGTTGATACCCAGAGAGGAGCTTTTAAATGAAGATATAATTATCAGAAAAACCAATGGGGGTGATTGGACTGATGATGAGTTATCTACTCTTGCAAAACAATTCAAAGTTAGTGAAGAAGTCGTTCTTCGCCGTCTTCTTATCTGTGGGCTTACTACTAACTCGTTTTACAAAACTAAGCGCGATGGATTCCGCAAAAAATATGAAGTAATTAGCAAAAAACCGAGAGAGGGATTCGCGCCTCCTGACATACTGGCTATCAGCCGTGCAGGACGTGTGTTTGTAAAACTTGTGCTTGATAGTTATTATCAGGAAAAAATCACTTCAAGTGATCTGTCGGACTATCTTGGTGTAAAGTTGACGCATCTATCTAAGATCGAAGATAAAATAATATCAAAACCAGTTAGATTCGGAGGAGTCTTTTGAAATACAGCATCGATACAAGTGCTATCCTCGATGCCTGGACTCGCTACTACCCTCCCGATGTCATGCCCGGGTTGTGGAAACAACTTGAAGAATTGGTTGACAACGGTCAACTGCTAGCGACGGAAGAAGTCCTCTATGAATTGGAAAAGAAAGAAGATAACGTTTATAAATGGGCTAAAATCCATAGAAATATGTTTGTCCCAACAAGTGAAAAAATACAGCTCGCAGTAATTGAAATTCTCAGAGACCATAAAAAACTCATCGATACCAGAAAAAATCGATCGGGTGCAGACCCTTTTGTCATTGCATTGGCTAAAGTCGAAGATTGTACAGTGATAACAGGAGAAAAGCCGACCAACCAGCCGGAGAGACCAAAAATTCCAGATATTTGCAGGGCTATTGACATACCATGTATCAATATTTTGCAGCTTTGCAGAGCGCAAAAATGGGTTTTTGACTTATGAGGTGCCCGGATAAACTATTCGAGATTTAGGCGATCGGGTAAAGATATATGATATATGACATCGACCGAGAAGTAACGCTGAACTGTCAAGAGATGTGCTACCATGAAATACCTATATCAAGACTCTGTAGAACTCCCTGTAGAGCGTGATTTTATTCTCGATCTTACGGATCTGCTAAAGTTGACCGTGGCGGTGTATCCCCTTGAAAACGGGATCATCTCGGCTAATAAAGAGATCGAGAGTGAAAGCCTTGCCAAAGATCGGAAAGTTGCCCGACTCGAAGCATTCGAAAGCGGTGTCGGGATGCAACTTGGCGAGATGATCGCAGATGATGCAACGTACGAGATGAGGATCTGTAAAGACGCAACCTCAGAGGCGTGCACCACCTGTGCGGATCAGCAGAAGGTAAAGATAGAGTCGGATTTCGATGTGTCGTTTAATGACCTGATCGGAAAGATCGATCACAACTCAGAAGAGATGCGCAAGATACTCTCCCCGTTTCTTGAATCCGGTGTGTATGGCACCCGACAGAGGTATTCGCTGACATCAGAGGGTGGAAGCACACTGCGTGGCGAATTTGAAGCGGAGGTGGATGGGCTATCGTTTGCTTATGAACTGGAGTTTAAGGAGCCAGTGCTTGTTAAACAGTTGGTCGGCGTATTTTCCGTACCGATACCGGGAAAGTCAGGGATATTCCGCAAAGAAGACGTGTTGAAGATGCTGGACATCTCGAACCACCGGTTGGTTGGTGTTGAATATACAGACGAACACATAATCGCAGAATTTAAAGACAGGAAAGGTGAAAAGGCGGTGCGTATTGAGATGCAACACGCCACCAATAATTACTCGGTAGTGTACGGGGACGCAGAGCCGATCAATCTGACAAAGGATGAATCGATCCTGGAGGTGATCGATAGCGCAGAGGTCACCTATCTCATGCAGGAGGTTATCAGCTGTATAAGGGATACCCCCAAACGCAGGGTTTCGATGCTGAAGGCGATGACGTTTGATGGCGTGAATGTGATCGAAGAATCCATAATCTTTGATAGTCTGAAGGTCGTGTTCGCAAAATACGGTAAAATTGCATCCGAATGTATCGCACACGGGGCGACAAAGGACGAACTCGTGGTAAAAATCGAATCCGATAGTGGTGCGAGGTCTGAAAAGTATATGCCGATTTCGACGATTGAATCGTGTTTATCGGAGATCGGAGAGAAAGGTATCGAACTGGCAGGCGTTTTTGGGTTGGATTCTCTGAAATAAGGTTTGTGTTCGGCTTACATGATGTCCCCCCAAGGATCGTCGGGGAGGGACCTCTTTATAGAAGAGAGTGGAAAGTTTCCCCCTCACTTCAACTGAAGTACGGCAGTATCAGGAGGATGAGATTGCCATTAAATCCCGAAAATAGAGGAATTAAGAGGTTATCGTCCATCTTGTTAGCCAGCGTCTCGACGACGGTTGCAGTACCTGCCATGACAAAAACCACAACCCAGTTGGATAGGAAGATCGCTCCAATGACAACGTCCACTATGAACTCGGCAGCACATCCCTCGACCGCCCTGTCCTTTAATCCTGGAATCCATGTTCTACCGAAAGCTTTTCCGAAAATTGCTGCCGACGCATCCCCAAAAGTCGTCATAAGTATCGCAGCCGACGCGATCTCTTCCGGGAAGACCGAAATCGCAATGATGCACCCTATCGTAAAGAACACGTGACCGCCAAGTCTACCAGTCTCCTTTTCCCGTAAAAGACTGTGAACAAGTGGCAGCTTCTTCCCCCACTCGATTCTGAAGTACTCGATCTCGAGTATCGCAATCAGGTATACCGTTAGCAGCAACAGTATCGTTTGCTGCCCGAATGCAAGATAAACCAGCACTATTATGATTGAGGTCAGGTGTACCGCCTTTCTCTTGAGTTCATGGATCAGATCACTGCTCATCAAAGTCTCACTTCCTTTGCAAACCCTTATGCGAATTCTCACAGCATCCCGGCTTGCATATCTACTTATGAGCCCAACCATTTAATGATTGACGCATCTGCCCATCCCTTTGGGGAGGTCTGTTACATCTCAAAACTTAATATATGGGTGGATATAGAGGAATAATTCGATTTTATTAGAGGAATGGACTTTTAAATGATGGACTTATACCCAACTTCCATAAGGTTGGATATGGCAAAGTTATTTATGTTAAGAATCTAATGAGGTATGAATTTAGAGGTAAGAGTATGTCTACGGAAAGAGACCTGATAAAAGAGGCATATAGCATGGAAAATGCATGGGGCCTATCCACTGCCATCGACATCCACGGATGCAATCCTGAGAAGATACAGGATGAAGCTACCATAAAGCGGTTCATCTATGAATTATGTGACTTTATCAAGATGAAACGATACGGCGATTGCATAGTGGTGCGTTTCGGAGAGGGAGACATGATCGGGTATTCAGCGGTTCAATTGATCGAGACATCCCTCATATCTGCGCACTTTGTGGACGCTACCTCTGATGGGTACATCGACATATTCAGTTGCAAATATTATCGTCCGGAAGACGCTCTTACCTTCTGCAAGGATTTCTTTGAAGCAAAGGATGCGAAATACAACTATTTACTAAGGATATGAGCTGAGAAGAAGAAAGATACGGAGGGTACTCTTATATTCCGTTCCGTCAAAGGTTCTATGCGATGAGGGTATCTGGCATCTTCGGCTTGCATGACGTTCCTTTGAGAATTGACCGGGAGAGGATCTCCCTCTCGGTTGAGAGGATGGCGGGAGGTCTCCTTATCAACCCCAACCCTGTTGAACCTGTGAATAAGCCAAAAGAACTGACTCCACACTTCCTCACCGGGTGGTATGCTCTCGGGATGGAAATGCCCTATAGGATAAAGAAGACTCTCGAGGAGAACGGAATCGAGATCGCGTTTCCGCAGCGTGTCGTCTGGTTTGCCGATGAACTCAGGAAGCGGGAGGTCAGAGATGCTGAATCTGGCTCTTCTGGCAACAGTTTATAGGGGATTTACATAAACTATTAGTCAAAAGAGGAAAAAAAGATGGCGTTTCTCATCGAAAAACTTTTGCTTCTATCTGTGCTGTTACTCCTGTCCGGGCTCTTCTCCGCCTCTGAAACCGCCCTGATCGGAATAGGTAAGATAAAAGCGAGGATTTTGTTGAAACGGGGAGTGAAAGGAGCAGAGGAGATCGATAAGCTGGTCCGTGACCCCGAATCCGTGCTC
>JAUWGA010000128.1 GCA_030606635.1 Methanosarcinales archaeon | reverse complement strand
TCAGGTTCAGGGATGCGCTCCCCGGAGTTGTGGTTGCGATGCTCTTTGTCTCCGTGCCGTTCCTGATCAATTCGGCGCGGGAGGGGTTCCAGAGCGTTGACCCGCGCCTCGAAAACGTTGCCAGATCGCTCGGAGCCTCGTCATGGGGTGCATTCCGGCGGGTCACGGTTCCGCTCTCTGCACGGCACATCCTTGTCGGCTCGATTCTATGCTGGGCGCGGGCGATGAGCGAGTTCGGAGCCGTCATCGTGATCGCATACTACCCGATGATTGCGCCAACACTGATCTACGAGCGCTACATCTCGTACGGGCTTTCCGCATCGAGTCCGGTTGCGGTTCTGCTGATCGTGATCTGCCTTGTCGTGTTTATCGTGCTGCGGATGATCTCCGCGGGATGGAGGCGGTATGACCGCGAGTAGGGATTCATCATGGAAAATCGAGTGAAAACTTACCTTTCCGGGGGATTGATTCACAATTTTAATTGTTAAAATATAATTATCGGCAAGTATGCATTCGAGCATCGCCATGGGCAGAACCGCAATTCCTTGATCCGAACGCCACGTAATCGAACAACTTCATCTTGTGGAAACCCTTTAAATGTTGGAACTACGATTATCCATTAAGAGGTGATTTGAAATGAAATTTAACGTTGTGATCAGTGAAGGAGAAGACGGCTGGTATGTCGTTGAATGTTCATCTCTGCCGGGTTGTATCTCTCAGGGAAAAACTGTGCCAGAGGCATTGGAAAATATAAAAGAGGCTATCGAGCTCTATCTTGAACCAGAACAGGATATCAAGGTGATAACGAGGGGGCGGATGTTAGAGGTAGCTGTGTGACGAAATTACCAGTTGTTTCTGGGGAAAAAACAATTAAAACACCATGTAAAGCTGGTTTCATCGTCACCAGACAGAGAGGGAGTCATGTCAGGCTGAAGAAAACAACATTTGAAAGGACGATCACTATTACAGTGCCACTTCATGATGTTTTAGATCGTGGTACACTTAAAAGTATTATCAGAACCGCAGGACTGAGTGCGGATGAGTTTGTCAGGTTACTATGATCGAAAAAGAGGCGTTCATCCACAACAAGAACAATTTTGTATGCTATACTGCTTAAATTAGACTACGCTAAAAGTACGCAGTCGCGATTAAACGATGGAAAAACACCGGACAGTACAATGATCGAGATCAAAAACCTATCGAGGAACTGGAAGGAGTTTTCACTCAACATCGATCTGCACATCGAAGAGGGGGAGTACTTCGTAATCCTGGGACCGACCGCATCCGGAAAGACCCTGCTGCTCGAGTTGATCGCGGGTTTTTACCATCCTGACAGCGGCAGCATCATGATCGGTAACACAGACGTTGCCGACCTCCTGCCAGAACAGCGGAAGATCGGTTTTGTTTATCAGGATTATTCAATTTTCCCACATTTAAACGTGGAAGAGAATATAGAATTCGGATTGAAGCTCAAAAAAACCCCTCGCGATGAGCGAAGAAGAAGAGTACAGGAGATCATGGATCTCCTCGGCATATCCCACCTCTCGCACCGTTATTCCCTGACGCTTTCAGGCGGAGAGCAGCAGCGGGTTTCACTTGCGCGGGCAATCATTGTGGACCCTGGGATCCTCCTACTTGACGAGCCGCTCTCTGCGCTTGACAACCAGACGCAGAACATGCTTCGGGACGAGCTAAAGAGAATCCACCACGAGGCAGGGCTCACGACAATCCACGTCACGCATGACCAGACCGAGGCTGCGATGCTTGCTGACCGGATCGCTGTGATGATCAGGGGGCGGATCGTGCAGGTAGGGACGCCTGAAGAGATATTCAATTCGCCTGCGAATGCCGAGATCGCCGAGTTTGTCGGCACCGAGAACATCCTTGTAGGGATCGTCGTCTCAAACGAGGGGGGGCTTGCCACGATCGAGGTCGGGGCGCATGTTGTGGAGGCGGTTTCCGGTTACAGCGCGGGCGAACACGTGCGCGTCTGCCTGCGTCCTGAGGATGTTTTCGTATCTGTCGGGGCTGTGGCTTTCCAGACCCGGCACGGGGACCGTGATCACCGCGAGAGCAGTGTGAGAAACGCATTTCACGGGACGGTTACGCAGATGACGCCGTACGGAGCGCTGACACGCGTCAAGATCGACTGCGGGGTCGTTATCGTTGCGCTGATCACGAAACAATCCGCAGCAGCGATGGGGCTTACTGAGGGTAGCCGGGTCTGTGTGTCGTTTAAGGCGGCTGCTGTGCACGTGATCGGGGGTGGCTGATGTTTTGGCGACCGGGGAAAACGCGGAACTCCCAGACACCACCTGATGCTCGGTTATTACATGCAGGACCTCGGTGCAGCCGGATCGGATGTGATCGGTGACCAACATCTTTTTGATCAGGGCGCAGCCATACATAAGTTTACAATACCTGAGACGGGGATGCCAATGTCCTTCACCATATCGGAAAGAGAGAAGATGACGCAAACAATCTGCCCGATGGATGCCAGAGCAGAACAATCGGACACGCGAGTTTGGAACCGCGATCTCGGGCGATTGAGCGCAGGAAAAGTTGCAGCGAGGACTATCGATGAGCAGACCGGATGATGCACAGGACTACGCACCAGGTGAGAGTATCGAGTGGTCTGAGAAGTACAGGCCAAAAACACTCGCCAGAATCGCGGGCAACAACAAACCAGTGAGCGACCTCTGCGCGTGGGCTAAAGCGTGGAAACACGGAATGCCTGAGAAGAAAGCGGCAATCCTGTATGGAAAGCCGGGAATTGGCAAAACAACGGCAGCATACGCACTTGCGCATGATTTTAACTGGGAGGTGATCGAACTGAACGCGAGCGACCAGCGGACAGCGGCTGCGATCCAGAAGGTCGCGGGATCCGCTTCCAGGACGGCAGCGCTCTGCGGCGGCATCAGGTTGATCGTGCTCGATGAGGCAGACAATATCCATGGCAATGCCGACCGGGGCGGAGCGCAGGCGCTTGCCCGAATCATCAAAGACACATCGCAGCCGATTCTTCTGACAGCAAACGATTTGTACGGGGTTTCGCAGAGCATCAAGAACCTGTGCTTACCAATCGCCTTTCGTTCGATGCAGAGCAGGTCGCTAATCCCGGTATTAAGTAAGATATGCCAGAACGAGGGGGTCTCCTGCGATATCGATGTTCTTCAGAAGATCGCAGAGACTGCGCACGGTGATGTCAGGAGCGCAATCAACGATCTTCAAGCAGTGGCGCAGGGGAAAAACGAATTACACGTCGAAGATGTGGTCACATCTTCACGAGATCCAAGAGACACAATATTCGATGCATTAAAGAAGATATTCAAGGGAAAAGACATCAAAGAGGCGTTGAATGCAACGTACGCCATAGATGAGACCCCGGATGACCTTATCCAGTGGATCGATGAGAACCTGCCTGCCCAGTATCGCGGCGCCGACATGGCACGCGGCTTTGCCATGCTTTCACGTGCCGATCTCTTTCTCGGCAGGGTCCAGCTCCGCCAGAACTACCGGATGTGGCGGTATGCAGGCGCGATCATGTCATCAGGTGTTGCGGTCGCAAAATCCCGCGAATACCCAGGAGCGCGGTTCATGCCGCCATCGCGATGGCGCAGACTCAAGAGCACCCGAACAAGCCGACAGATAAGGGATGCGGTATCGGAAAAGATCGGTCTGGCGTGTCACGTCTCCCAGAAATACGCACGGTTAAATGTCCTTCCGTTCATCAGGATCTTGTTCTCAGATAGCGATTATGCGGTGCCCCTTGCAGCACGGATGGATCTCGACCTCGATGAGATTGCATACATAACCGGCAGCAAGAAAAGCACAAAGAAGGTGAAGACGATCCACCAGGAAGCGCGGGAGATGACTGAAAGCGAGACGTCAGAGCATATCGAGACGTTCGGCAGACTTGGCGCTTACGAAGAGGGAGCCGGAGAGGTGGCGGAAGCGGTGCGGGCGGAGGTTCGTGTGCCACCCCAGAAGCCAGATAAGGAGTCGAAAAAAGAGGAAAAAGAAGAAGAAAAAGAAGAGAAGAAGCCGCAGACCTCGCTCTTTGATTTCTGATCTGCGGAAAAATGTAAAAAGGTCAGAGCATCCTCACAACCCCTTGACCGGGATAGTAAACGAGAATGTGCTGCCTCTTCCTTCCTTACTTTCTGCCCAGATCCTCCCGCCGTGCATCTCGATGATCTCCTTTGCCATCGGAAGTCCGAGACCGGTCCCACCAGACACGGTATCCACCTTGTAGAACCGATCAAATATCTTATCGATCGCATTCTCAGGAATCCCTATGCCAGTGTCTGAGACCGATGTCAGCAACTCGCCGTCCCTGACCTGCGCGGCTACTGAGATGCGCCCTTCTGACGTGAATTTTATTGCATTGATGAGGATGTTTGCAAATGCGCGGGTCAGTCTATCGCGATCGCCGTTGATCGCCGGAATATCCACCGGCACGTCCATGGTAAGCGTGGATCCTTTGAGTTCGACCGTCTGCTGCATCCGGTCAGTCACATCGTGTATGATGCCGCCAAACGAAATCTCTTCTTTTTTAAGCGTAATATTCCCTGTCTCGATATTTGCGAGTTCGATGATATCGATGATCATCCGCGTGATGCGGTTTATCTCCTGCTTTACGGCATACAGGCTATCTTTCTGCTGTTTCGTTATCTTGCCGAGATGCTGATCCAGAAGTAGCTCCACGTGCCCATCGATCGATGTCAGCGGGATGCGCAGTTCCTCAACGGTTCTTGCAAAGAACTCGTTTCTCCCCCTTTCTGCTTCCTTTAGTTCGCTGTTCTCGGATATCAGTCTGGCTTCTTCGTCGGGAGCACGCCGCTCCACGTTAAGCCCAACACAACTGATCAGAATCAGCGTAACCAGCCATATCCCGAGCTGCACCATCGTATCCTGTACAAAGAGGGTACTTGCAACCGCAATGGCTATCGTCCCAACGAGTGTGAATATTAGTCCTGTACGTGTGATGTTGTGCATTGATTACCACCTTATCATACTTGATAGAATACTGATTCAAGTCCAGTTATACCTATCGTACTTGGGCGGTGCGGCTGTAAGCAGCCCGGGGCGGTTGGCTTCTATAATTACTCGCCGATCCGGCTCACCATCTTAACCGCAGCCTCGACCGCACGTTTCGCATAATCCACACGCTGATGCGCCTCCATGCGGGTCATCTTTGGACCTGATATGCCAAGTGTGACCGGCTTTCCGGATTCGAGCGAGAGGTCCATGATCTTCCTTGCTGCATGTTGCACCACGATCTCATCGTGTCCGGTTGCACCTTCGATCACACAACCGATCGTCACC
>JAUWGA010000032.1 GCA_030606635.1 Methanosarcinales archaeon | reverse complement strand
TCGATCCCTGCATCTATGAGGACTGTTCCATCGATCAGGTACGCGTTTCCGTATAGTGAGAACCTCTGCACATCGAGCTTGTTGTTGTTTGGTTTCATATATGCCGGTTTTGATTGAATTGTGGGTTGGGTTAGAGAGGGGTGGTTAAAAAGATTCGGTTGTGGCGGGGGAGCGTTGCGGATTAGGGTGATGACTGAAGTTTTGTGATAGGGGATGGCGCGGATATGGTGATCCGTGTCATTTGTGTTTAGTTATCTCACAGTTTCGATCCGGGCATCAGCGCGTGAGGCAACAAGACTTGTCGAAGCGAAGCGATATATCTGATGTGCGTAATATGAGTTTTAGAGAGATCGAGAGTCCAATGGATTCAATCTTGAATCGAAATAAGGAGTACGGGGGAGGCGCCCGATGAAAGATAAGGAATTTGATGCGGTACGGATGATGAGAGAGATTCGGGACGAGTTGAGTAGGAGATATAATGAAGATCCGTCTGCCGAGAGAAGGGAATTGCAGGAGATAAGGAAGAAGTATGAGATAAAGGGGTGAAGATGGTGGATAATGCTTCTGATGAGGGGGTGGGTCTGGATTTATGTCTTCGCCTACCTCTGATGCGCTCATGACGTTGTACGGCGTTGCCATTGATTTCGTAGGTCGATACGAGGGGTGACACGCAGTGAGATGTTCACCTTCACAGTGCTCTTGGAAAAGTCTTATGTGAAGTGGTTTCTAACAGTTTGCGCATGGAGCGCAAAGAACTCCGCCACGATCGACATACGGTTTCATTATTGACTGACCACATGGTCTTCTCGCCTAAATATCGCGGGAAGATTTTGGTTGGAGATGTCGCGCTCGCATTAGAGGGGATTATCCGTAAGATATGCAAAGAGATGAAAATCGAAATTATTGACATGGCGGTGAATGTGGATCATGTCCATCTCTTTATAGAATACCCCCCGAAATATTCTGTAAGCTTTATGGCTAAGAGAATAAAAGGAAGGGGCAGCAGAGAATTGCGCGAAGCATTTCCACACCTCAAGGAGTGGTGCGGCAAAGGTCTGTGGGCGCCATCCTGTTTCCATGGCTCGGTTGGTCATGGCTGGGAGGTTGTGGAGAGATACATACAGAATCAGGAGGCTCCAAATGCGAAATCGCTATATACAGGCTCTGTACTTTAGTGCGGGGTTTGGTGACTGAAGACTAATAAATAAAGGGTAAATAAAATGTATTACAATAAGAATAATATAAGATTCTCCAATCCTGATAGAATGGTTTAGGCGAGAAGAAGCATCACAATAAAAATCAAAGCAAATCCCACAGTTATGATAATCTCGAAACGACCTTTAGGGGTGACAATATTAGCAATATTAGCATTTATAGGTGCAATAATATGGGTTGGTAGTGTAATTGCTTTTCTTTCAGGCGATTGGATCCTTTATAAAACATCATATTCCATGCGAATCATGTGGATTAAGCCTATAATCATGGCAATACTCCTCCTCTCGCTTGCTTATGGCTTTTTGAAGGGCTTACGATGGTCTTGGTTTTTAGGTGTAATTATGCTTACAATTGGTATCATTTTGCATGTCCATGGAACTTTGACTTTTTTAGGCACTTTGTCCTCGTATCCAGATCAACTTAAAAACAGTATGCCATACATTATTGCGGTGTACATTATCCCTTTTTTGATCCTGGTGATCTATGGATTAATTTTATTCTATCTTACAAAACCTCACGTAAAAACCTATTTTGGCATCGGTCAGCCAGGCGATATTACATCCATTGTGAAAGGAAGTAAAAGAACAATCGTTTTCATTGTCGCTGTACTTGCTATAATTGCAGGAATCTGTATTTGGGGATTTACTCCATCAGGTGATATTAACATAATCAGTGTTTCGCAAACGCCGGAAAATCCACTCCCTGGAGATGCGATAACAGTTATTGCAGAAATATCCGGGGGTTCTCCTTTTTTGGGGACTAGTGCTTCTTTACATTATTCCGGACGTATGGAAGGAGCAGTGACTTCGATCGATGATAATAAGTATTCATTCACATTTCCCCATCCTTTTGAAGACGGCACAGAAAAGTGGTATGTGATAAGCGCGGGAGATAAGATTTCAGAGGTATACATTCTTCAGGTAGGTCACGTTGAAAGAAGTAATATAACTTCTCTTGCAATTACAGATGTTATACAAACGCCTGAAAAACCAACCACATCAACTTCTTCTGTTGAGATAAGCGCAAAAGTTAAAAGTAATGTCACCATATCAAAAGTAACATTAGAAAGTATGCGATTTTATGAAGATGGTGGTGGTAGTGGTAGCGGTCCCATGAGGTCTGATGGGAACGGTACATACGAAAAACTTATTTCTACACAGGATTACGAATCGGGTACTCGGGTATTTTACAGAATAACAGCCAAAGATGAATCGGGCAATACTGCTGTGACGCCTGTTTATATGTTTACGTTGTAGTGCCCGGAGACATGTTACAGAGCATATATGCGTTCGAGCTCAGAAAAGGATGCCTCGGAATTTATTCCGAGTGTGGTAAGGTTGGGGCTTTGAGAGGGTGTCGTGAGTGTATACCTGAGGTCGGGGGCGGGGGCGGGGTCTTGCGTGGATGATGTGACTTTTAGTGGATTCAAGCGAAGATGGAATAAGACCTGCGATATTTGAACCGCATGAGTGTGCGCCAAGCCCACCCAAACCCCCAAACCAAATCACATTTATCCGGATAGAGACAGATAACCTAAACCATGTCCCTGCTACCACAAACAGACATCGATGTCATAACAAAACGACTGAACCGACCGCCAAACCCGGTCGAAGAAGGCTGCTTCTTAAACCTCTGGAGCGAGCACTGCTCGTACCGGTCGAGCGCGAAGCACCTCCGCACGTTCCCAACCGATGGCGACCGCGTCATAATCGGTCCCGGCGACGACGCGGCAATAATACACTTAAAAGACGACCTCGTCCTTGCGATCGGGATGGAGAGCCACAACCACCCGTCATACGTGGACCCCTACAACGGCGCGGCAACCGGCGTCGGAGGAATCGTCCGGGACATCCTCTCGATGGGCGCACGCCCGATCGCTCTCATGGATCTCCTCTACTTCGGGATGCCGGAGAGCACTAAGAACGTGTACCTCTTCGAGCATGTGATCGAGGGCATCGCGGGCTACGGGAACTGCATCGGCGTTCCTGTGGTGCGCGGGGAGACCTGCTTTGACAGCGCATACTCAGGTAACCCGCTCGTAAACGTGGTCTGCGTCGGACTTGCGCACCAGAAGGACGTTGTGACCGCAACCGCACAGCGTGCAGGCGATGCGCTAATCCTGATGGGCTCGACTACCGGGCGTGATGGGCTCGGGGGCGCATCGTTCGCTTCAAGGGACCTATCAGAGGAGTCCGAGTCAGAGGACAGGTCAAGCGTCCAGATCGGCGATCCGTTCACAGAGAAGCTGCTGATCGAGGCGGTTCTTGAGGCGATCGAGGCGGGCTATGTCTTCGCATGTCGGGATCTCGGTGCTGCAGGGCTTGTCGGCGCGAGTGCTGAGATGGGCGCGAAAGGAGATCTCGGGCTCCACCTGAATCTCGACAAGGTCCGCCTGCGCGAGTCCGGGATGACGCCTTACGAGATCCTGATCGCAGAATCGCAGGAGCGGATGGTGCTTGAGGTGGACCCGGCGGACGCTGGGGCGGTGCTTGCGATCGCAGAGAAGTACGACCTCAATGCAAGCGTGATCGGAGAGTTCACAGATGACGGGCAGTATCTGGTCGAGCTTGAGGGTGAGGTCGTCGTGGATCTGCCGATCACCTTCCTATCAGGCGGTGCACCCGCGTTCGAGAGCGAACCAGAGATGCCGGAAGAGCAGGCGGTGGCGGAGGAAATACCCGAAATCGATGATGATCTGAAGACGCGCGTTCTGAAACTGCTCGCAAGCCCTAATATCGCGTCAAAGGAGTGGATCTACCGCCAGTACGACCACGAGGTCCAGATACGGACCGTAATGAAGCCCGGGGATGACGCAGGCGTGCTGCGGATCGATGATGAGACTGCGCTTGCGCTCTCATGCGGCTGCAACCCCGCGCATATCACGCTCGACCCGTACAATGGCGCGGCAGGATCAGTCCTCGAGAACGCAATGAACCTTGCCTGCAAGGGCGCATCTCCGGCAGCGCTTGTCAACTGCTTAAACTTCGGAGACCCTGAGGATCCCTTAATCTACTGGCAGTTCGCGGAATCGGTGCGCGGGATCGGGGACATGGCTCGGGCGCTCGGCATCCCTGTCGTCGGGGGCAACGTCTCGTTCTACAACGAGAGCGACGAGTTCGGAACAGCGATCCCGCCGACACCGAGCATCGGGATGGTCGGGATTTCAGGCGATTGCCACATCCCTGGGATGGGATTTGCAGATGCAGGAGATGTGATCATCCTGATCGGGGAGACGAGAGCGGAACTCGGCGGGAGTGAGTACTACCGGGTCTACGGCTGCGCAGGCGGAAGCGTTCCTGTGCCTCCGGCAGGTCCGCAGAAGATCATCGATTCCATGGTGGCTGCGATCGGCACCGGACGTGTCACTTCAGCGCACGACGTCTCAAGCGGCGGCATCGCGGTCGCACTCGCTGAGATGGCGCAAGTGGTCGGGGCAGAGATCGACCTTGCAGGCGTTACCGGCGTTACCGGCGCTACTGGTGTCACTGGCGTTACGGGTCCGGATCTCGATCCTGATGCGGTGTTCTTCTCTGAGTCGCACGGACGCGCGATCCTTGCGACACCGGATCCGGACGCTATCGCAAGAGTGCTGCAGGCGCACGGTGTTTCACACCGGATCATCGGAGAGGTCGGTGGCAGTGATCTGCGGATCCGGGCCGGCGATGGCGCGGTTGTTGTGCTGTCACCGGGTGAGATTGCGGACGCAGGAGAGAGCATCACGCGGATGATTCGGTGATTGGGGGTCAGCAACTCCCATTTTAAAAATTGTGCCAGCAGCCCCGCAAAACGAATTGAATGAGCGTGGTGGGCATAATCAGAATTACTGGGTCGCCTGCCCTCATTCCTTATCCCGCATCCCCTCTGGCAGATATCTCGTGAGATGGATGATGCACAAACAAGTTGGGAAAAACCGTTTTTCCCTTTAAAATCAGGTAGGATCATTTATTTACCCAACAGACAGAGATGATCCTATGTACAAACGACCAACCAGGGCGATGGGGTTGCTCCTGAAAATCGCGGGTACCGTGTTCCTCATACTCGGGGGTGTGGGGGTCGTTCTCCCGCTCCTGCCGACCACTCCGTTTCTCCTGCTTGCCGCTGTATGCTATGCCAGAAGCTCGGAGAGATTGTACCGCTGGCTCCTCTACAACCGCTGGTTTGGGAGTTACATCAGAAACTGGCACGAAGGGAAGGGAATTTCGATGAAGACAAAGCTGCTGTCGATTCTGTTTCTGATCCTGACGCTAGGATATTCCGCAATTGTCATTGTCCCGTTCTTACTCGGCAAAGTTGCGCTGATTATAGTAGCGGTGTGTGTCAGTGTGCACATCCTCTCCCTTCCGACGCTGGAACCGGATGCATAGGTTTCAAAAACCTATAATTTCCATCTCGTGGTCCATATCCATGCCGACTACTCTGGAAACTCACGAATGCCACCGGAAAGTCGGCAACCCATCAGAAACCCAATACTTAAACCCAACTTCGCGCATAATAACTCTGCATGGCATTCTCACCGGTACTGGCATCGAAAGCCCTCTGGCAGCTCAGGGTCCGGAAAAGACCTTTTGTCCTGTCGCACGGGATCAACGCGAGATGCAATCTCAAGTGCAAGTTCTGCGAGTACTGGAAGGAGGAGGGCGCGGAGATGGAGACCGGAGAGATACTAAGTCTCCTTGATGAGGCAAGATCCTTTGGGATCGGGGCATACAATGCGTGGACTGCCGAGCCGCTTCTGCGAAAGGATCTCCCTGAAATCCTCAAGCATGCCCACGACCTCGGGATGATGACCTCGCTCATAACCAACGGAAAACTCCTGAAGAAGCGGATCCCGGATCTATCGGATCTCGATTACCTGTCAGTCTCTCTGGACGGGATAAAGACATTTCAGGAGATCAGGGGATTTGAATTCGATTGCGTGCTGGACGGGATAATGGAAGCGAAGGAGGCGGGTCACAACATCCTCTTAAACTGCGTAATAAGCGGAAAGAATCTGGATGAGATCAGGAATCTCATATATCTGGCGCGTGATCTCGGCGTATGGATATCGTTCGAACCGATCCACGAGTTTGGCGGGATATCGGGCAGGGTCTGGGAGGAACTCGGGATCAGGGACCGGAGCGCGTACAGAAGGGCGGTCGATCAGATCATCGGACTTAAGAAGAGCAAGTTCCCGATCATCAATTCCCTGACATATCTTGCGATGGTGAAGAACCTGAAACCCGATTTCAGGTGCCATGCCAGCGATATCGTCCTCCATGTCACTGCTGATGGCAGGATCGAGAACTGCCGGGTCGCAAGGACGCATCTCGGGGATGTGAGCGACGGCATCCTGAATGTCTGGAGATCGTCAAAGGACCTGCGGAAAAGGGCGTCAGAGGAATGTGGTGGGTGCCTCTTCTTCGGATATGTTGAAAGCAGTCTCCTCTATGAGTTTAAGCCGGAAGTGTTGAAGCATTACGAGTGGGTGTGACCGGCATCCTGGTCAAGGGATCTGCCAACCCATCCGCAATCTTTTTATAGAAGTACTATCAGTTGGAATATAACAATTACGGAGGCTCGTAATGGCTGGACAGATCACTCAACCAATAATTGTCATAGATCCAAGTAAGGCGCATGTACGTGGAAAGGATGCATTGCAGATGAACATCACCGCTGCTATGGCGGTGGCAAACCTGGTAAAATCGACGTTTGGTCCAAGCGGCATGGACAAGATGCTCGTAGATGTGGCAGGAGACGTCGCAATCACCAATGATGGGGAGACTATTCTGCGTAAGATCGCTGTAGAGCACCCAAGTGCAAAAACGATCGTTGCTATCGCAAGTACGCAGGAAAAGGAAGTCGGGGATGGCACCACTGCGTCTGTTATGCTTGCAGGCGAACTGCTTAAAAAAGCAGGCGGACTGATAGAGCGGGGCATCCATCCAACGACCGTTATTGCAGGGTATAAACTGGCAGAACAGAAATCACAGGAAATTTTAGGCGAACTTGCAATCGATGTCGCAGGGGATGACACAGATCGTCTACAGAACATCGCAGCAACCGCAATGGTCGGCAAAGCCATCGCATGTGATGCTCTGGCGCCCATCTGCGTACGTGCGATACAATTCATTAAAAACGGAGATATTGATGTCTTTAATAACGTCAGGATCCAGCAGAGCGTTGGTAAAAGCATCGAGGATACCGAACTGATCACAGGTGTCGTGATCGACAAGAGGCGAGTGCACGATGCGATGCCAAAACACGTCAAGGATGCGCATGTTGCGCTGTTGACATCAGGCATCGAATTCCGGAAGTTTGCCAAGGCGCCTGGCGGAAAGAGCAATGAAAAGATGAAAGTAACCTCTGCTACGCAATTGGAGGAGATGTACGCTGGAGAGGAGTCTGCTATCAAGTCAGATGTCGATAGTCTCTACAACATCGGCGTGAATGTCGTCTTCTGTACCCAGAGTATTACTGAGTCAGCGCAAGGATATCTTGTCAAACGCGGCATACTCGGAGTTGCGCGGGTCAATGACAATGATCTGGAGGCGATCTCACGCGCCACTGGCGCAACGATCCTCTCGAATATCGTGGATGTGGAGGCGAGCGATCTCGGCACAGCAGGAATTGTCGAGGAGAAGGGCGCGGAGGATGAGGAACTGATCTACATAAAGGACTGCCCGAATCCGAAGACCGTTTCCATCATCGTTCATGGCGGCACCGAACATGTTCTGGATACCGTCGAGGGCGCGCTTGGCGATGCGCTGCGGGTTGTGGCTGATGTCGTCAAGGATAATACAGTCGTTGCTGGCGGAGGCGCATGTGAGGTCGAACTTTCACTTCGCCTCAGGGATTATGCCAGAGAGATCGGCGGCAAGGAGCAACTCGCGGTAGATGCGTTCGCGGACGCTCTGGAAGCGATCCCGTACACACTCGCAGAGAATGCAGGGCTCGACTCGACCGACATGATGACCATGCTCAAAGCGAAGCACGTAGCCGGCGGCACAACATCCGGCATCGATGTGTACAACGGCGAGATCATCGATATGTATGGAAATGGCGTCATCGAGCCGCTACGGGTGAAGACCCAGTCCCTGAAATCCGCTACCGATGCCACAGTCATGATCCTCAAGGTCGACGATGTGCTTGCATCCCAGCGTAGGGAACTGGCTCCGGGACCGGGACAGGCGCCACACGACTATGACCAATTCTGAGATCGAGGAGTCTGGCACTTTGGAAGTTGAGGATGCAGAGGGCCCGGATGCAGACGCGGATGCAGAACCACTTCAGGCGTTGAAAGAGCGGCTCACGGAATGCGAGGAGAGAGCAGACTCGCATTTCGACCGCTTGCAGAGATTGCAGGCGGATTTTGCGAATTACAAGAAGAGAACCGCGAAAGAGACGGTCGAATCGATAGAATACGCAAATGAATCGCTCATCTTGTCGATCCTCGATGTGGTCGACAATCTTGAGCGGGCTCTTGACTCTATTCAACAGGATCATGATGTGGACCACATCAAAAAAGGAATAGAGATGATTCTGCGGCAGTCTTATGACGTGCTCGAGAAGGCAGAGGTCTTCCCGATCGAGTCGGTCGGCGAGGCATTCGATCCGTACCTGCATGAGACGATCGCCCGGGTGAAGTGCGACTCTGAAAGCGGCATCATCGTTGAGGAACTGCAGCGCGGGTACAGATTCAAGTCAAAAGTGATCCGCCCCTGCATGGCCAAGGTGGCAGAGTAAGCCTGGCAACGTTTGAACAGACCGGACAGACCCGGCACTCTTGTGGAACCGAACAAGGAAATTTCAATCGCAGGGGCTCACGAATCCAATAGCTATTTATTACCTCGGAACCTTCTGTGAAGCGATCATTTAACATTGATAGAACGCATTAGTTGAGGTATCGATGAAGCATATCGTCAGCAGGAGATAAAATGGAACTTGCAACAATCGGACGCGGAGATTTCACGCTCGGATTCAGACTCGCAGGTGTGAGAAAGACGTACGAAGTCACTGAGGATACGATAGAACCGACAGTGCGCAAAGTGCTTATGGATCAGGATGTCGGAATACTGGTTATGAATAACGATGACGCTTCGCTTCTTCCGGATGCGCTGCAATCGGTGCTCGACGAATCGGTCGTGCCGACTGTGGTTCTGGTCGGAGGCGGAGAGACTACCCAGTTACGAGAAAAAATAAAACAAGCAGTAGGTGTTGATCTTTGGAAATAAAAGGAACTATATACCGGATAGCAGGACCGGTCGTGACCGTCATCGATGTACCCACAAAGATGTACGATGTGGTCAAGGTCGGCAACGAGGGGCTTATGGGCGAGGTGATAGGTATCGAGGGCGACAAATCGACCATTCAGGTGTATGAAGATACATCAGGCATCGCGCCGGGTGAGCCTGTCGAGAATACAGGCATGCCGTTATCTGTTGAACTTGGACCAGGGCTCCTTGAGAGTATCTACGACGGAATCCAGCGCCCGCTTCCCGTACTCATGGAGAAGATGAAGAGCGATTTCATCGAGCGCGGCGTTGCGGCTCCCGGGCTTGACCGTGACAGGGAGTGGGAGTTCACCCCGGTCGTAACGAAAGGCACTGAAGTTAAGGGCGGAGACATCCTCGGAACGGTTCCGGAGACCCATATCGAACACAAGATCATGGTTCCGCCAAACGTGTCAGGGGTCGTCGATGATATCAAATCGGGATCGTTTAAGGTGACCGATTGTATATGCACGCTTGCGGACGGTACTGAACTATCATTGATGCAGAAGTGGCCGGTACGTGCGCCAAGACCGTCTCGTAAGAAACTGATGCCGAACATCCCCTTGATAACCGGGCAGCGGATCCTTGACGGACTCTTCCCGCTTGCAAAGGGCGGGACTGCCGCGATTCCGGGACCTTTCGGATCCGGCAAGACCGTTACCCAGCAGCAACTTGCAAAATGGAGTGATACCGAGATCGTGGTCTATATCGGGTGTGGCGAGCGTGGGAATGAGATGGCTGATGTCTTAAACGAGTTCCCGGAACTTGCTGATCCGAAAACCGGCAAGCCGCTGATGGAACGAACCGTCCTTATTGCAAACACCTCAAATATGCCTGTTGCCGCGAGAGAGGCGTCGGTGTACACCGGGATCACAATCGCCGAGTATTACCGGGATATGGGATACGACGTCTCACTGATGGCTGATTCGACATCGAGGTGGGCAGAGGCGATGCGTGAGATCTCATCGCGACTTGAAGAGATGCCTGGCGAGGAAGGGTATCCGGCATACCTCTCTGCCAGGCTATCAGAGTTCTATGAGCGTGCAGGAAGGGTTGACACGCTCTCAGGGCTTACCGGATCGGTCACTGTGATCGGCGCGGTATCCCCGCCGGGCGGCGACTTCTCTGAGCCCGTGACACAGAACACACTCCGTATCGTCAAGGTCTTCTGGGCTCTCGATGCGAAACTCTCGCAGAAGAGGCATTTTCCGTCGATCAACTGGCTCGAGAGTTACAGCCTGTACACGGATCTTCTATCAGACTGGTACAACGAGCAGGTATCGCCTGAATGGCTACTCCTGCGTGGTGAAGCGATGGAGATCCTCCAGAAGGAGTCAGAACTTCAGGAGATCGTGCAACTCGTCGGTTCGGATGCGCTTCCGGAGGATCAGCAACTGACGATGGAGGTTGCACGTATGCTCAGGGAAATTTTCCTGCAGCAGAACGCATTCCATCCGGTCGATACGTTCTGTACAATGGATCACCAGTATGGATTGATAAAGGCGATCTTAAAGTACTCCGATATGGCGAACAACGCTTTAGAAAGCGGAGTCCCACTTGAGGATATCATCTCTGTGAAATCAAAGGACGATCTATCAAAGGTCAAGTTCGAGAAAGAGCTTGATACGGAACTGGACAAGGTTCTCGCCACGATGGATAAGGAGTTTGAGACGATGCGGGAGGCAGTGAAATGAAGGAATATAAGACGATCAATGAGGTCTCAGGACCGCTTATCTTTGTGGAGAAGACCGAGCCCATCGGATTCAACGAACTCGTGTACATCAAACTGGAAGACGGAACCACGAAGCGCGGGCAGGTTCTTGACACCTCCAAGGATATCGTCGTGGTCCAGGTCTTTGAGGGCACGGGTGGCTTGAACCGGAGTTGCGGTGTCAGGTTCACAGGCGAGACTATCAAACTGCCTGTATCGATCGACCTCCTTGGACGGATCCTTTCAGGATCAGGAGACCCGCTCGACGGCGGTCCGAGAATTGTTCCCGAAGACAGGATCGATATCGGTGGCGCTGCCATGAACCCGTATGCGAGAAAGCCGCCTGAGGATTTCATCCAGACCGGCATCTCCACGATCGACGGGATGAACACGCTTGTGAGGGGACAGAAACTGCCGATCTTCTCTGGCTCAGGACTTCCTCACAACGACATCGCTCTCCAGATCGCAAGGCAGGCAAAGGTGCCCGGGTCAGAGGAGCCGTTTGCGGTGGTCTTTGCCGGAATGGGAATCACGAACGAGGAGGCGCAGACCTTCATGCAGGATTTCGAGCGGACTGGCGCGCTTGAGCGTGCTGTGGTCTTCTTAAATCTCGCAGACGACCCTGCTGTCGAGCGGCTGATCACGCCGAGACTTGCGCTTACTGCTGCCGAGTATCTCGCTTACGAGCATGATATGCACGTACTTGTGGTACTCACCGACCTCACAAACTACGCAGAAGCCCTCCGGCAGATGGGCGCGGCAAGAGAAGAGGTTCCAGGCAGGCGGGGCTATCCTGGATACATGTATACCGATTTCTCAACCATCTACGAGCGAGCAGGCGTCATCAAGGGGCGAAAAGGCTCTGTCACGCAGTTCCCGATCCTTTCGATGCCAGGCGACGACATCACTCACCCGATACCTGATCTGAGCGGGTACATCACCGAAGGGCAGATCGTTGTATCGAGAGACCTGCACAGGAAGGGGATATATCCTCCGATAAACGTGCTTCCGTCGCTTTCGCGGCTGATGAACTCCGGGATTGGCGTTGGCAAAACAAGAGAAGACCACAAGGCGGTTTCCGACCAGATGTATGCGGCTTACGCCGAAGGAAGCGATCTCAGGGGTCTTGTCGCAATCGTTGGGAAGGAGGCGCTCTCTGAGCGCGATCGAAAGTTCCTCGAGTTCGCTGACATGTTTGAGGACCAGTTCGTCAGGCAGGGGCGGAATGAAGACAGGGACATCGATACCACGCTCGAGATCGGATGGAACCTGCTTGC
>JAUWGA010000144.1 GCA_030606635.1 Methanosarcinales archaeon | reverse complement strand
CAGCGTTTCACTGGCACGGTGACACATTTGACCTGCCGCCGGGAGCAACATGGATCGCAGAGTCAGATGCATGCCGGAATCAGGCGTTTGAGTATGGTGGCAGGGTCATCGGGCTGCAGTTCCATCTTGACACGACTCTTGAGAGCATCCGGCGGCTGGTCGAGTACTGTGGCGATGAACTGGTTCCGGGCGAGTATGTGCAGAGCGAGCGGGAGCTGCTCGCAGATCACCGGGAACGCCTTGCCGATCTGTGCGGGTACAGCAAGATCTTGCTCGATGGGATCCTGGATGAATATGGGGTTTGAATGAAGCGTTGCTTGCGACAGAGTGTTAAAGTGCGCTTTGCTGCGTCTTTATTTTTTGGCACGGATCTCGGGGGACCTGATGATGGGCTGACACGGCTTCCATAGCCCTGAAATCTTATCAACAAGACCGCCCCCGGCTCCGCGCCTCACACACGCGGAGCCTTAATTCAACAATCCAAAATTCACCAGTCCGGCACAGCCTCTGCCGCGTCCCGGTACATATTCATCACATAGGCGATTCCTGACACCTTCGCCCCCCCTCGGTGAGCGCCATCAGATCCCCAATGATGCACAGTGTTCTCGAGATCGAAATTTTTATTACACGGCGCGATCATGAAACATTCACAATGAAAACATTGAGCTACCGAATCCTGCTTAAAAGAGAGCCGGAAGGGGGTTATACAGTAACAGTCCCTTCGCTTCCCGGTTGTGTCACCTATGGAGACACGATAGATGAGTCAATAGAGATGGCACGGGAGGCTATCGAACTTTATATTGAGAGTCTTGTTGAGCATGGCGAGGAGGTACCCACCTCCGAAGGAATGCTGGAGTACATCCTGAACATAGAAGCTCAAGCGCAATATGCCTAAACTCCCCTCTATTACTCCGAAGAAGATCATCAAGATTCTGGAGCGTCAGGGATTTGTGCTGGATCGAATCAGGGGAAGTCACCACATATATTACCACCCTGAAACGAAAAGGAGGGTGATAGTTCCGCTTCATAAGAAAAATCTGCCAAAGGGGACGCTATTAGAAATTTTGAGACAGGCAGAGATCAGCAAGGACGAATTGAGCGATTTGAAATAGATCAGAGCGGATCAGCTGTATGGAAAACGTTGGATGGAATGGAAAAATAACCCCCGCCCCGCGACCCAATAAAGCCGCGGAGCCTCAATCAAAACGACTATCCGTCCAGAACAGCCTCTGCCGCGTCCCGGTACGCATCCATCACATACGCGATTCCTGATACTTTTGTCGCCTCTTCTGTGAGTGACATCAGATCATCCCGCTTGAGTGTGGACAGATTGAACCTGCGTGATCCTGCCATCAGCTGCCTGAGACCAGTTCTTGTCTTCTGGCAGAACGAGTAGACGCCGAGTGCACCGAGCGGGATATCCTTCATGTCGCTTCCGAACTGGTGGAGAACATCCTCATAGTAGACGAATATCTCCTCTGCCTTGGTTCCATACTCAGAGACGGTCTTTGGCAGGTCCTTATCCTCGATCCACTTTCCGATGTTCTTACCGACAAAGCCCGGAATCATGAGAGCTCTGCCCATGCAGACCGCCTTGAAGTATGGGGAACCCATAGCAAGCACCTTATAGATCCCGTCCTCACTCGAGAATCCACCAGCCATCGCAAGGTCAGGAACACGCATCCCCCTGCCTTTCAGTTTCTCTGCAAATTCATAGACCTGTGACTGGAGATAGAACGTCGGAGTGCCCCATTCCTCCATCATGGGCCATGGGCTCATGCCTGTGCCGCCTGGTGCTCCGTCGAATGTCAGAAGGTCGATCTTTGCTTCAGTTGAGTACTTCAGAGCCATTGCGGTCTCGACCATCGAGTATGCGCCGGTCTTTAAGGTGACCCGGTCAAATCCGATCGATCGCAGGCGGTCAACCTCTTCAAAGAACCCTTCTTCTGTCACAAAACCGAGCCTGGAGTGTCTCTCAAACTCCTTTATTGCGCCATCGCGGTACGCGTCAGCAACCGCTGGGTTCTCAGGATCAGGAGTTACAAGATATCCTCTCTTCTTCAGTTCGAGAGCGCGGTCTATCGTATCGACCTTGATCTCTCCGCCGATGCACTTTGCGCCCTGCCCCCATTTGAGCTCGATCGTGTCGATACCGTGCTTTGAGTAGATGTACTCCGCAACGCCGAGCCTCGTATCCTCGACATTCATCTGGACAAGGATCTCGCCATATCCCTGATGGAAGCGGTTGTAGCTCTCGATCCTGCGGTCCATCTCAGGGGATTCTGTGACCTTGCCGTTGTTGTCCCGCTTCAGTTCAGGATCGATTCCGCAGACGTTCTCGCCGCAGACAAGCGTGATTCCCGCTATCGCTGCTCCTACAGCGATATGATCCCAGTTCTTCCGTGCGATCTCGGTTGAGCCGAGCGCGCCTGTGAAGATCGGGAGTGTCATCTTGATCTTCTTGTCCCAGCCGTATTCAGTCTCCGTGTTCACGTTCGGGAAGAGTGCGTTGTCAGGACCTGCTTCCATATCTTCAGGAAGTCCCCATGCGCCAACAGCGTAGCCCTGGATGTTTAAGTGCGAATAGTCTAGCGGATAGTCTTTGTCAGCACCTGCGATGACTGAACCGAACGGACCCGGGTACAGTACTTCTCGTCCTCTGAAGGAGGATTTGAATACCTCGCAGTTTCCGCGGCATCCGTCCACGCAGCGGGTACAGAGTCCGGACATCGGTACAACGCTTCTGGAGCGGTTGGATGTCTGTGTTGCGTCGTTTGAGTTTGGTGTTCTCAGATTCATACCTTATACCTCTTTTATAGTTATGAGTTCATGTATGTGGCGGCATATACTTGCCGACTGTGGACTATTGATGCACCCCCATATAAATCCACTCCACAAAAGAAAAATCGGTGGATTTTTACCACAATATTTATATAGGGTGGTACGGCAAAAGGATGGTGTTTGTGATGGTGATGTTTAGGTATAATTAACAGGTAACCTCCTTCCGGGAATCTCGAATGGCGGGTTGCGCTGTACCAAAACTGACAGCGGGACGGCTATGCCGGAACCATCGTGCAGGCGAACGCCCGGGGACACTGGTCTTGGTGTTCAGGAGTACGTACCCGGGGAAACTCAATATCGAGATCGTTGAACTCAGATGGGGGCAGGGTGCAAAGGACATCGGCGGCGAGGTTAAGATAAAAGACCTTGCGAGAGCCCAGATGCTTAAGTCCGGAGGATACGTGGTCTTGGAGCCAACGGACCCGGAAATAATCGAGGCATTCAAGCGAGGCGTTTTCTCGGAGTTCGAACGGCACTCACGGGTCGGGATGGTCTCGGAAGACGGTTTCGTGGACCGGGTGCAAGAACTTAAGGCTGCAGGCACAAAACACGTGTTTTTGAAGACCGGCGCATACCGACCCGCAGACCTTACGCGGGCGATCAAGTTCGCATCAAAGGCAAAGATCGACTCCCCACCGTGGACGCAGCCGGTGGCGGCACAGGCATGAGCCCGCAGAGGATGATGGATGATGAACGAATGCGGAATGCTGCAGGTCGAGATCTATTCGCTGCTCTACCGGTCTGCGGACAGGCTTGCGGACGAGGTTGAGACGATAACTGAACGGATATAGTTAGCGTAGAATTGCAAAGGCAAAGTCTTCCCCGGATTTTGCCGCACTTTTATTTTTTAATGTTTATAGTCAAACAGACCAAAGTGGCGATCTCGCACGTCCGTTAATGTTTTTACCATTGGCAAGAACAGAGATACTATGGCTTCTTCTGATGACCCCCAGATACAGCGTAAACTAATAGAGATTCTACGCGTGATAAACGCTCACGAGGGTGCTGTTGGTGCACGGATCATCTCAGACAGTCTCAAGGAGCAGGGGTACTCCCTTGGAGAGCGCGGCGTACGATACCACCTGCGCATCCTTGATGAGCGGGGCTTAACCGAGGGGCATGGATATGCCGGCAGAACGATCACCGAGCGCGGCAGAAGGGAGATCGAAGAGGCATTGGTCCATGATCGTATCGGGTTTATGCATGCCCAGATCGAAGAGATGATTTACCAGACTGATTTTGACCCGATCTCGAAGAGCGGGACGGTGATCGCCAACATAACTCGCATAAAAAAGGAGGATCTTGATGATGCACTCGGGATTATGCGGTATCTGGCAGAACACGGCATGAACTGCCGGATTAAAGTCATCGAAGAGGGCGTATCCAACACAGGGGTACCGATTCCGAAGGACTATGTGGGGATCGCAACGATTTGCAGTATGACCTGTGACGGGATTCTTCTGAAACACGGTATCCCCGCCGACATCAGATATGGCGGCATGTTGCGGTTCAATAAAAATCAGGCATCGCACTATACCGATCTGATTGCTTATGCGGGCACAACCATCGACCCGCTGAAGATATTCATCTCATGGAAGACAACCTCGGTTCTGGATATAGTCGAGTCCGGAACGGGACTTCTGCTTGCAAATATACGAGCAGT
>JAUWGA010000071.1 GCA_030606635.1 Methanosarcinales archaeon | reverse complement strand
CCGTTTCCGTCGAGCCAGACATCAGCGCCCACAGATCTGGCAGATTCCAGCGCATACTCCCTGAGTAGCACCTTGCTCTTGCATTCTCTTCCGTAATCCGCAAGAATCGATCCGTCGAAACTGGAGAGCGAGACCATGCCGGTCTCAGCAGAGACTGAATACTCAATCAGGAGATCACGGATCTCGGCAAGCACGTGTTCCGCACCACCGTCCAGACATGCGAACTCAAGAGCCGTCGAAACGCAGTTCTGCGTCTTCGCAGGCACCGGATGCAACTGCACGATCGAATGGGACAGGTACCGGGCAGCATCGCAGTCGACAGCACATGCGATGTTATGCGCAAGACACCATGTCGCACCGACCTCCTTTGAGTCGGTGTCATCGATCCCGATGATCAGCCGGCTCCGCCCGGGGAGAACGATCGTGCCGCTCCCGACCTTCCCGCCGCCGGATTCGCTGATATCGGATCGGATCACGCCGCTTGCACCCGCCCGACAGGTGGTTGCACCGACCCCGCCGCCGCCAAGACCTGCGTAGGTGATCCGGATCTCGTCATCGTGCACCGTAACGGATTTGATGCCCGCGGCTGCACGCGACGGCTCAAGCACGAGGTCACACTCGCCGGTCTTGCAGAGATACCGGATCGTGTTACCGATAACCTTCGTCTCGAGCACCAGAGGGCTCTTCTGGTAATGGTGCCGCGCCCATGCAGAGCCGCCGTAGCAGCGAGAAAACTCGATAATCTCGACAAGACTACCATCAGAGTTTCCGACCGCATATATCGCCTGGTATGGCACATTGTAGGGATCGTCGATCACTCGTATCCCCCTTTCTCCTTGAGATACCTCAGCAATCCTCCGGAATCGAGCAACTCCTGCATGAACTTTGGGATCGGGCTGAAACCATACTCTTCTCCGGTCGTCACGTTCGTGATCGACCCGTTCTCGAAATCGATCCGCAGTTCATCATCCTCGTGGACCTTTTCCGCGATCCCGGCGCATTCGATCAGCGGCAGCCCGATATTAAACCCGTTTCGGTAGAAGATGCGGGCAAACGACTCTGCGATCACGCATCCCACGCCACATGCCGCTATGACCTGCGGCGCCTGTTCTCTCGATGATCCGCATCCGAAATTCGATGCCGTAACGACGATCGGGTTCTCTGCGTGCTTGCTATCGGTGTAGAAATCCGGATCGATCGATTCAAAGGTGTGAACTGCGAGTTTGGAAAGATCGAGTTCATCGTACTTGTACTTTCCTGAGATTACCTCGTCTGTGTTCGTATCCTGTGGAAATATCCGCAGCACCTTGCCGGTTATCGGTTCCAGTGTCATGATATATTGCTTCCACTCAAACCTTTTATATGTGCTGATCCGGGCGTGGTGGCGCATCCAGAACGTATTTAAATGGTTGCGGGTCTTACATAACACCAACAATGAATGCTGATATCGATCTCATCATGCGTGCCGCAGAGGCACACCATATATGGTACCGCGACGCCCTCCCGATGATCGCAAGCAACAACCTCACGAGCAAGAGGGTGCGGATGCTTGCGGCAAGCGATCTTGCTCACCGGTATGCAGAGGGCGTGGTCGGGCACAGGTTCTATCAGGGCTGCAAATACATCGACGAGATCGAGGCAAAGACGATCGAACTCGCAAAGGAACTTTTCAGGGCAGAGCATATCAACGTGCAGCCAACATCAGGCGTAGGCGCGAACATCGCTGCTTTTTTTGCACTCGCAAAGCCGGGAGACACGATCATGTCACTCGATGTTCCGTATGGCGGACACATCAGCCATGTACAGTACTCTGCTGCCGGCGTCCGGGGACTTCGCGTGATGCCCCATCCATTCGATCCCGAGATCATGAACATCGATCCCGACCGCATGACCGCCATGATCAGGGATGTGAAGCCACGTATCGTGCTTCTCGGGGGAAGTCTCTTCCTGTTCCCGCATCCTGTTCGGGAAGCGGCTGATGCTGCCCGCGAAGTGGGAGCAACGCTTGTCTATGACGGCGCACATGTGCTCGGGCTCATCGCAGGAAAACGGTTTCAGGATCCGCTTCGCGAGGGCGCGGAAGTGGTTACCGGATCCACGCACAAGACCTTTCCGGGACCGCAGGGCGCGATTATTATGTGCAAAAAGGAACTTTCAGGCAGGATCGATGAAGCGGTCTTTCCTGGCACAGTGAGCAACCACCATCTGCACCATCTTGCAGGACTCGGGGTTTCGCTTGCAGAGATGATCGAGTTTGGCGAGGATTACGCATCTGCCGTGATCGCAAACGCAAAATCGCTTGCGCAGGCATTGTATGAGCGCGGATTCGATGTGCTTTGCGAGCCATACGGGTTTACAGAGTCGCATCAGGTTGCAGTCGATGTAACGAAGGTCGGCGGCAGCATCAGAGCCGCAACGGGACTCGAAGAGGCGAACATCATCGTAAACAAGAATCTTCTGCCAGGAGATACGGTCAGCGTCACAGACGAACCGTCCGGAATCAGGATCGGGACCCAGGAACTGACACGCATCGGGATGGGTACGTCAGAGATGGATGCGATCGCTGATTTCTTCAAACGGATCGTGCTCGACTCCGAATCGCCTGAAAGCGTCAGAGACGATGTGGTTGAGTTGAAGGGCGGGTACCAGACGGTCTGCTACTGCTTCGATGAGACCGATGCGTACGGTCTTCCAGCCGGGATGTGAGTCTTGCAGAGCCGGCAGATACATTCCAGCCCCGGTGCAGAGAAAGAATTTAATTAGATTCATCCGCAATCATAATCCATGTACTTTCATCTGATCGGCAACTTCAACACGAGCGCGCCCGCAGATCAGGCAGATGCAGACGTATCAGCCCTCGTAAGCGAGGCAAACGAGACGTTGCTGACAAAGGGCGCGCCAGAAGGGAAAGGCGCAAGAATACTGAACTTTCGGATCGAAGATCAGAAGATCAGGGTCGAGATCGAGTCGGATCAGTACGTACGCGCCCACGATGCGATTCTCAGGTTGAGAAAACCCCTTGCGACCCTGCTCGGGAAAAAATACCGTATAGGGATCAGGGGAATCGAAATCGAGTCGTACGTTGCGAAGATACCGTCAAAAAATCCAGTCAAATCAGAAAAAATCCCTTACGTCTCGAATATGGAGTTTGACGGCGACGAGATCACCATCGAAATGGAGATCGGGGAGTCTGAGATCCAGAACAGTATACCTGATCGGATCATCACGCTCATCACGGACAAGATCACGGCAGAGGGGTATGGTGGGAAGGAAGAGCACTGGAACCTGCTCTGGGAGAGCGCAGAAAAGACCATCGCGTTTAGAGAAGACCCGACGCCGGAACTGGTCAAGCGGAACTGGGTCAAACATGGAGCATCCCGCGGGCAGTGGATATACGGTCCTGAGGCGACCGGAATCTTCCGCGCATTCGAACAGATCGTAAAAGAAGAGGTTCTCGATTTTCTCGGATACCAGGAGATGATTTTCCCGAAACTCGTGACGTGGGATGTCTGGAAGAAGTCAGGACATGCGAAAGGCGTCTATCCTGAGATCTACTACGTCTGCCCGCCAAAGACAAGGGATCCCGACTTCTGGGAGGAGGTTTCTGACTACTACAAGGTCACCCACGAGATCCCGCTCGACCTGATCGCTGAGAAGATCGATAAGCCGATCGGAGGACTGTGCTATGCCCAGTGCCCGCCGTTCTGGCCCTTCCTGCAGGGAAAGACGATCGCGGATGATGCGCTTCCGCTTCAAGTATTCGACCGATCAGGGACGTCGCACCGGTACGAGAGCGGCGGCATCCACGGCATCGAGCGGGTCGACGAGTTCCACAGGATCGAGATCGTCTGGATGGGGACGCCAGAACAGGTCGTAGAGGAGTCGGAACGCATCCATGAGCGGTACAAGTACATATTTGAGGAGATACTCGAACTTACGTGGCGAAAGGCATGGGTTACACCGTGGTTCATGGCGCAGGAGGGTCTTACCGGAACCACTGGGAGCGAGAAGGTCGGGACTACCGATTACGAATCGTTCATGCCGTACCGCGACGATTGGCTTGAATTCCAGAACGTGAGCGTTAACGGAGACAAATATCCTCTTGGATTCAACGTAAAGTCACAGAGCGGGAATGAACTGTGGAGCGGATGTTCCGGAGTCGGGCTTGAGCGCTGGGCGAGCTCGTTCTTTGCGCAGAAGGGGCTTGATTACGAGAACTGGCCAGAATCGTTTAAGGAGATCATAGGCGAACTGCCAAAAGGTTTTGCGTTTATGTAGTGGCGGTCGGGGGTCGGATCTCGCCTGGATGTTTCGGTTTTCAGTATCCGGAAAAAACCAAAGTCCCGAGTCCGACACAGTGTGGTGTGATCGCTCGCCCTCGCGGCTCTGGGAATCACTGATAATCGAGTGGAGAAGCCGGTGCCCCATTGCTCCTGCACCGGAAAACCCGGATGACGCGGATCACCAGAATCTCATAACTTCCGGCACGCCACATAAAGTTTTATCTCCCGAACATCCCAAGTAGAGAGCAATGCAGGAGTCACTGATAGTTGAGGAGTTTGCGAATGCGGGATACCAGGTCAGTCCGGATGCGGTCGCGCTGATCGGCGCTTACAGCGCGCCTGATACGATCGTTTCTAAGGTGCTGCAATCGCTTGATGATTCGGTGCTTGTGGTGGGGAGGGAGCATATCAACATAGGTGACGTGAAGATTCCTGAGAAGCCGGCAGATAAATTGGCGGAGAAATTAGCAGATAAATTATCGAAACCAGCCGATGCGCCGGCAGTGAACATACTCTCGGACATCAGCAATGAATCGACATGCGTTGGCGAATACTCTGAGTTTGTACGATACTTCCGCGATCGTTACACGCGGTTAAGCGGTATCATCAGGGGACGGATTACGGCGCGCCCGATCGAGTCGCTGCGCGCGAGGCACAGCGGAAGGGAGTATGACAGCGTCTCGATAATCGGCATGGTCTCTGATGTCAGGACGACATCAAACGGCAACAAACTGATGGAGATCGAGGATCCCACCGGCTCGTTTCCGGTGCTGGTACGCCCATCCGACCGTGATCTGTGGGCTATCGCATCCGGCATCATTCATGATGAGGTGATCGGGGTTACAGGTTCGCTCACCAGAGACGGCAGGTTGATGATCGTAAAGAGCATAGTGCTGCCGGATCTGCCGAACAGGTACAACCAGACGCTCCCTGGTGGAGGATGGGGCATTAACGGCAGTGAACACGGGAACGGAGACGGCGGGGCTGGTTGCGCAGCACTGATTTCGGACGTGCATATCGGAAGCGATACGTTTCTTGGGGACGCGTTCTCTGATTTCATCGACTGGCTCGGGGACGGCTCTCTGCCGGTGCAGTACCTGATAATAGCAGGCGATCTCGTGGACGGGATCGGGATATACCCGGGTCAGGAGTCTGAACTGGAGATCCCTGATGTCTACGACCAGTACCGATCTGCGGCAGAGTATCTCGGAAGGGTTCCAAAGAATATCAGGATCATAATAGCGCCCGGCAACCACGATGCGGTGAGACTGGCAGAACCGCAGCCAGCGCTACCCGAAAAGATCAGGTCGATGTTCTCTGATGATGTGATCTTCACTGGCAATCCCGCGCTTGTTGAGATCCGCGGCGTACGGATCCTGATCTACCACGGACGCTCGATGGATGACCTGATCGCAACCATCCCGAAGATGAGTTACCAGCGTCCGGAGCTGGTCATGATCGAGATGCTCAGGCGCAGGCATCTTGCGCCCATGTACGGCGGCAGGGTATCGATTGCGCCTGAGAACTCGGATCATTTCGTGATCGACCGGGTGCCGCACATCCTCCACTGCGGGCATGTCCATACCATTGGAATCGACCGCTACAAAGGCGTTACCGTGATCAATTCCGGAACATGGCAGTCCCAGACCGATTTTCAGAAGCGGATGAACCTTGATCCTGTGCCTGCCCATGCAACGATCGTTGATCTTGCGACGCTTGGCACGAAGATGGTCAAGTTTGCGTGATCGATCCCTATCCCTATCGCCCGTATCTCCGCTGGCGCTTCTGGTAGTCCCGCATGACCCTTAAGAAGTCCAGCCGCCTCATATCAGCGAAATTCACATCCGTGAAATACAGTTCGGAATATATCGTCTGCCAGATTAAAAAATCGGTCAGGTGCTTTCCACCTGCACGTATGACCAGGTCAGGATTGTGCCTGAAGAGGAGGTGGGATTCGATCATATCCGAATTGATATCCTCGTAATCGATCTCTCCACGCTCCACCCGTCTCAGAATAGCCCTTATCGCATCGGTGAGTTCGAGTTTCCCGCCATACCCGATCGAGATATCGAGCTTCACCTCCGGACTCCCATTTCCGATTGGAATCGTCCTTAACCCCTGATCGTCTTTTGTGTACATCCTTGCGATCAGATCGGTTCTTTTAAGTCTATCGATGATCTGCGAAGCCACGTCCTCTCGCAGGGGACCATCCACGAGCACAGCGATGTACACGATGAGCGATCCGATGCCGAGATCTGCGCACCACGAGACAAAGGATTGCAGTTGTTTAGCCCCACCCGGTGCAAGGAGATCGCTCTCCGTCAGCGCAAGCGTGAGCCCGACCGGTAGTTCGTGCTTGCTGATCCGGGAGCGCAGTCGGTGCTCGTATATGCGTTCGTAGATGCGCTGGAGCATGACTCGGTATTGTGGCGGCGAAAGGGTTATTGGTTGTGCCCAAAAAAAGTACAGAATCGAAAATCCCATAAAGAACTGCGTAAGTCGTGCTTGCTGATATAGCAAAGACGAGGGACGTTCCTGGCTACAATCCAGAATATTCACTTGAAGAAGGGTATCGGAACTTATTTAGCCCCTAATCGCCCCATCTGAATTGTTTTGTTGCTTTTGCAAGTTTTATCTGACGTCCGGTTCCATCCAGCTCCTCGATAGTGATGATCACATCGATGCGGTCCCCATCATCAGGTACCTTCTTGAGTTCGGACATCAACTCGTATTCACCGGGACCTGTGTAACTGACAGACCTCCAGTAACCGATAAAAAATCCCATAGCTTGCGGGTTGTGGATGCATTTCATATAAACGCCAGGTGTATTCATCGGGACGTCCTGGTATTTCCGTAGTGCGCTTACGGTTTCGGTGGAAACATCGATGCTCACGATCTCCGGATTACCATCATCAGTCTCTGTGACGAGCACTTTTGCCTTTATCACCGTTTTCCCATCGGATATGCACCCGGAAGCAGCGAGCAGAAGAACAAATAGCACCACAACTGCTCCAGTTTGTCCCATACAAATGTAAACAGTCTCATATTGTTATTAAGTTTTTCGGTATTTGCAGTATCTTTGTATAGTCCCGAAACCTTTGACTTTATATACCCAGCTTCTCGGAATTGAAGGGGTTTTCAGTCTGCGTGTTCCCGATGTGCTTGTGAATTCTCTCGGATTCGGAGATACTGCAAAAACGCGTCCTCAGCCTTCAGCCCTCAATCATCATCCTCACAAGATCGCTCCCGATCCGAACCCCGTATGACCCTTCCGCCGCTGACCGCTCGTCAAACGCCGAGACCAAGTCAGCACCGTGCCCTCCGCCACATATCGCAAACGGCACAGGATCCGCGGTATGCGTCCGGAGCGGTATCGGCGTCGGGTGATCCGGTAGCACCATGATCACGCAGAGTATGCTATCATATCGGATGAGCAGACCGCAAACATAAACAATGAATGGCTAAAAAGAGAACAGAGTAGACGAGGATGCAATGATACGCGCATCTTTGGAATAGCATAATCGAAGAGGTTACGAAGATGAAGAATATCCGGAAAACAACGGATTGGATCGAGATGGCGTTAGAAGATCTGGATGCTGCCGTTGCAGATGTTACTGCAGAGAGGTACCCTGCAAGTGTCTTTCATGCGCAACAATGCACAGAGAAACTGCTGAAAGCAGTTTTATATTTTTTTGGCATAATCCACGAAAAAACTCATTTTCCATCTGATATACTATCTGAAGACATCTTAAACAACCCGGAGATGACACTTGAACTGCAACTCGATAAGGAACAGATCAAACTCTTACTGAAGATGGTTGATAACGCTTCGTCTCTTGAGGAACAACGGAGCATGCCGAGATATGGATGGGAGACAAGAGATAGGATCATAAAGCCATCGGAGATATACGATGAATTGAAAGCAAAAGAGATCATGGATCGAGCACTCGAGACGTTGGATGCCGTTTACGCCTTTTTCAAATCTTTAAATATGGTTGAATTGGGGGACGTGTTAGAGGAGATGGAAAGATGTTTGAAGAGATGATCAATGATTATGTAGAGGGAATAAAAGGGTTGGATGTGCGCGGTATCCTGCTATTCGGATCGGTTGCCAGAAACTATGCGAAGGAGCAGAGCGATGTGGATATACTCGTGGTCGCATCGGGACTACCTGATATAAAGAAAAGATATAACTTTATAACAGTCGAAAAGCCATCCAGAATCGAGGATATCTGGATGACGCCGGATGAACTAATCGAGATGGTTGATGCCAAGACCGGGTTTGTGGTGGATGCACTCCTCGAGGGGAAGATATTATTGGATGATGGGACGATCAAAGATGCAAGAGCACGATTGAGGGACTCTTTGAAGCGGTTGAATGCAAAGAGGTTGAAACACGGCTGGTTTATACCGAGGGATAATCTGAGAACGGTAATGTCTTTTGATTGAGTTCTTCAATCCCGGATCATCATCCTCACGAGATCACTCCCGATCCGCACCCC
>JAUWGA010000089.1 GCA_030606635.1 Methanosarcinales archaeon | reverse complement strand
GAGGATACAATTGTCGTTCTGGAGACTGACATCGGAACGATAGATAGTCCGGTCAGGATACCTCGTTGGCACGCCTCCGCGACATCAACTCTGAGATCATCCGGATCAAGCGGAACTGCAACTGTAAAGGCAGAGGTAGAGGTAGAGTACGAGAAGATTGTGAAACTTGAAGGCAGCACAACGGTCGAGTTCCGGGATGCAGAGAGTGAATGACGGTGCCTGTTATCCTGAATCAATTTCTGGAAATCACAAAAAATAGGCGCATCATTCCTTCATATACTCGCGCAGCAGGACTGTGGCGTAGCAGCCCTTCGGCAGAAAGAACTCGGCAGTTACGCCCACGCAAGCATCATCCGCGCTCACATCGAAGACCGGACCTGCACCTATCACAACCGCCCGGCATCCGCCCTTCGAAGCAAGTTCCGGCATCTCTGCGACCTCAAACCCGCGAGTCAACAGAGGGAGATCGATCTCGAGGTCGGATAACACCACTTCCTCAATCCCACTCCCTGGTTCATAGCCGTACCCGATCAAGGAGTGGGTCACCCACGCACGTTTTTTGCGGATGAGGTTGTTGATGCCATCGATATCCACCTGCGTCACTTCTTGCGTCCTCGACGCATCTGGCAGACCGTCGCCGCCTCTGACACATACAACATCCCCAACTCTTGCCTGATTTAGTGGCATCTCCTCTTTTATTCGCTTACTTAGGATTTTATTGAATATGAATGACTGGTATGCGTGTGTAAACATTCTCAGAAGGTTTTTTGGCAGCACACGAAATGCGCCGATGTAATCCTCCGGTTGTTTGACCAGATGATTCAACATTGCACGCTCGTACCGCAGATGATCAGGAAACTCGGCCAGTGCCGCTTTGAAATCATGGGTATCCCATAGACGTCTGCGCATTTCATAAGACCGGTCATCCGGAAACGGTTTTGCAAGATACGTCATCATCGCGCCCTTGAAATCGCCTGAAACGATGAGTCTGCCGACTTCGTGTGTGATCGGGCGGATCGTTCCGAACCGCTGCACGCCGTAAAAATTCGCCATGCCGCCCGCTTGCGAGAGTTCACCGGTTATGCTATTTACACGATCCCGGACTTCCTCTTCGGTTTCATCGATCCCCCGTATTGCGATCCTGAACCTATTACCGCAGAGATCGCCGAGACTGATCTTCCGGTTCGACCGCCCGGTGATCTCGAGCTCGACGTTTGGGATGCCGAAATTGGGGATCTTTGCCTCGATGGCACGATCCGGATCCCAGATACCGATTCTCTGGGTGGTTACAGCCCGCGTATCCTTGGTTCCAGCCCACCCAAACCTGGATCTGCTGACCCTGAACCATCTCGAGAGGTCCCTGATCAGATGGTGGGTGTCCCAGTTCTTCTTTGTGAGTTCTACGATGAGATAGTTCCCGTTCTCCGCATCCGTGATTTTTCCGGGCGCCCAGACCTCCGTAACCCGGAAGTCAGACGCATCCGAACGGACTACGCCGCCGATGCCTGGAGTTTTCGTGAGATATACGTCGATTCCGGCTATGGATTCAGTTGTTGTCATCTTCGAGATGTGAAGCCCGCCGCAGATAAAGGCGATTCCGGCGGTGTTCTCAGGATCGTCATTTTTCACATTGGTGAACATACCCGTCAGGAGCTATCACTTCGAACCTGCATCCAGCTTTACGGATCTTCTTTTCATTGTCATGGAAATCAGAGTCCCTCGTCAGTAGATATGACGCCCCATTACAGGCGGTCTCAAGGAACGTCAGATCATCAGGTGTAAAGCCGTCTATCTTGACTTTCTTTCTATTGCGCGGTTTAAGAATTCGCTTCTGCTTAAGATCCTCGAGTGCGAGCTGGACCACTATTGAGGTCATCCCATAAGAGTGCGCCCGACTTTTATATCGTTTAATTATATCCTTGTTACAAAAAAATTTATGATATCGTTTAATCATAATGTCGTACGCTTTTGCAAATGATTCCTCTTGATCGTTCTTTGCTATCGCACCAAGAAAGACATGGACATCAAAAACCAGAGAGGTATCTGGCAATTTAATCCTCCGGAACGGTTTCTATCCATTCTCCAAGCAGATCCTCTTCGATCTCGGCAAAAGAGGGGATCCACCCCCTCACATAACCGTCTTCGGTGAGATCGAGCTTTTCAGCGATGGTTCCTTCCTCTTCTTTCTTGATGTGGCACAGTGCAATATCATCCAGCGTTAATAGCCCACTCTTGATCGGTCTTCGCAGTGCGAGCGGCAGAAACTCGCTGTGCGTGGTTACGATGATCTGCTTACCTTCTGCTATCGCCTCTGCAAAGAGCTCGGTCAGAAGAACCTGCGATCCCGGGTGAAGGCTGATCTCCGGTTCCTCGATCATTATGATATCGCCCGGTTTGCTCCAGAACAACTGGGTGATGACAGAAAGAATCTGTCTCGACCCCTGACTCGCGGATGAGAGGTTTAGAACAACACCGAAACTTGGATCGAGATATTCTGAGATCAGTTCGTTGGCACCGTGCCAGCCAGCATGCAGTTCATTTATCCCGAATCTGCCAGCCCATTTCGCAATCTTTTCGGCAGTATCCTTGTATTCGAGCGTTCCAAATATGTGAGCAAGCAACTGGATGAGATTCTCACCTTGTTTTCCAACATTGTCCGGTAGATCTCCTGTTGCAATTTCTTCCGGGACGATGCCTCGCGTCGAAGAGATGAAAATGACTTTGTCTTTCAATGCTGATCTTATGGTTGTTGTTATCCTCTGTGCTTTGTCCAATAAAGATGAAAATTCCTGTGCCCTGCTCAACCTATCTGAAAGATCCCGCCTATCCGGTCTATCAACTTTAAAAACCGTTTCGGTAAGTATATATGTCGGATTATACACACATGGTTCGAAAGCAAGTTCCCGTGGATACTCAAATCGGGATTGCTGCCCCTTCCCTTCAAAAAATTCATTTGTCACTCTCGCGATTTCTTCATCGCCGATCTTCACACTCTGCCGTGCCTCGTCATTCAATTTTTTGTAAGAATATCTGTAGCCGAAATCATTTACGTAAATCTCGATCGTTAGCCATCTATTTGTTTCGCGTTTGTGTATTACGTCAGTAAAATCCCGGTAAACAACCAGATCCCCCTTGGAGGTGAGGGGATTGCCGATACTTTGTGCAAATATGCCGATAGCTTCCAGAATGCTGGATTTCCCAGAAGCGTTTGGTCCCATCAACACAGTCAACGGTTTGAGATCGATCTCAATCCCTGATTCGGATATGCTCTTGAAGTTCTTGAGTGCCAATTTCGTTATCATCTACGTCTTGTTATTCTTTTTTACCTGTAAATAAATGTTGCTCCACAGAATCTGATTTATAATCCCGGACCATCAAACGGTTAACCACGATATGCACCCGGTCTTCGAGAAACTCCACCCCGCGATCCAGAGAGCGCTTGCCAAGCACGACTTCACTGAGCCGACCGCGTCGCGGATCATCCGCAAGCTTCGGGTAAGTGAGGATCGAGTTCTATGCGGGTATCTTCGAAGCGTTTCTAGGACTGATGCACCGATTCACTCGATCTCCACTCGCTCTGTTCGCACCCCGTCCTCTCCCTCGGTCAGTTGCTCGATCCGCATCTCGGCATCGTCCAGTTCCTTGTTGCAGAGTCTCGAGAGTTTAACCCCGGTCTCGAACTTCAAAAGAGCGTCTTCGAGCGTTAATCCTGACTCCTCCAGTTCATGCACGATATCTTTCAGTTCGGAAAGTGCATCCTCAAATGTAATATCCTCATTCTCACTCATGGTCCCAGCCCTCCTTTATTTCACGTACCCGGCACCCGATCTTTCCATCCGTTACCAGTATCCAGAGATCGCTTCCTGCTGACACGGCGTCGATCGTGTTTACGACCGTCCGGTCAGGCGCCCTTAAAACGATGCTGTATCCGCGTTGCAGATGGTTAAGCGGGCTTAATGCGTGAAGCGTCGCCCCGAGCATGGAGAGATCCTTTCTGCGCAGTTGTAGCCGATGCGTAACCGTTGTGTGCATCTGCCGGGTCAGTTCGTCGATGTACTGCCGCAACTGGTTGATCCGGTCTCTCGGATGCACAACACCGCGCTCTGCACGCGCCAACCGATCCCTGTGCATCTCGACCGTCCGCCGGATCGCATGATCGAGTCTGATCTCAAGCCCCGCGATCTGCTGCCGGAGCTGCTCCCTGTCAGGAACCACGATCTCAGCAGCCACTGATGGCGTCGGCGCACGCAGGTCGGCAACGAAATCGCAGATCGTGACATCAGTCTCATGCCCGACCGCGGATACGATCGGGATTTCAGAATGAAAGACCGCTTCCGCTACTTTAGGTTCATTAAACTGCCAGAGTTCCTCGATCGAGCCGCCGCCCCTGGCAACGATCAGTACATCGATCGGGTCTGTGCGCGACAAATTGTTCATCTGCTCAATCGCACCTGCGATCTCTGCTGCCGCGCCCTCGCCCTGTACCCGCGTCTGCGCAAGGATGATCCGCACAGCAGGAAAACGCCGTCTGATAACGTTTAGTATGTCGTGCAGCACGGCACCCGTGCGGGATGTGACAATCCCGATCGTCTTCGGAAACATGGGCAGCGGTCTTTTGCGGGCAGGATCAAAAAACCCCCTCTCAGACAATTGCGCTTTTAATTGCTCGAATGCCTGATAGAGCGCACCGATGCCATCCGGCTGGATATCCCAGACCGTCAGTTGGTACGCGCCTCTTTTCTCATACACCGTAATATCGCCGCTGCATACCGCCTTTTGCCCGGTCCCGGGCTTGAATTTCAGCTTCGCATTCGCACCACGGAACATAACGCAGTTTAACTGGCTATGCTCGTCTTTCAGCGTGAAATACATGTGCCCTGACGTATGGTGCGTGAAATTGGATATCTCACCCCTGACAGAGACCTCACAGAGCGACGGATCATCCTGGAGCCGGTGCTTGATGTACTGCGTCAGTTCACGCACGGTGTAAAGCATGAAGAGAAATGATCGCTGGATCAGTATAAACCTGTGCGAAGTGCAGGGTGAAAGTGAGTACAACGGGCACAATCAGAATATTCAGTGAAATCGCTCTGATTTTGTGGCAACCAAATTCGTGTAATTCGCGTCATTCGTTGCCATTCGTGAATGCGCAGCATCGGTGCAGCCATCTCTTGGTGCTGATTTTATGCCTTCGGCGCTGCTTCGCTTGCGCTCACAGTCACGAATGCCCACGTTTAAACGGATGGCACGAATCGAATAAATCGACGGAAAACACCCGGATTTTTAGACCGGGTCAGTACAACGTAAAGGGCGGTCACAGGATAACCCGGGTCAAGCCGGTGGGCGGGAAAGCCCAAAAAGCACAAAATTGTTATATGGAACTATGTGAAAGAGTGTATCAGCTTCCGACGCGTCTCCCGATTCCGGATGAATGGTGGGACCTATCCATGCTCGAAATAACAATACACGGGCGAGGAGGTCAGGGCGTGGTTGTGACCTCCCGAATACTTGGCACAGCAGCACTCTATGATGGAGTATATGCGCAGGACTTTCCGCTGTATGGCGCTGCCAGACGGGGGGCGCCGGTCATGGCGTTTGTCCGAATCGACGACAAACCGATCCTTCTGAGAGGGTACATCGCAAAGCCCGACATCCTGATGCTGCTCGATGAGTCGATCATCGAGGTCAAGGATGTCTTTTCGGACTTGCCAGCCGACTGCACCATAATAATAAACACAACCAGGAGAACCGAGGATTTTAAGGATGCGCATCCTGAAATAAAAGATCTAAGAGTCTTCTGTGTCGATGGAACCGGCATTGCACTTGAGTACCTGAAAAAGCCTATCCCGAATGTGGTGATCATCGGATTTCTGATCGGAATAACGCATCTGATCACGATCGATGCGTTTAAGAAGGCGGTCAGGGACGAACTCGGAAAATATCCTCTGGATCTGATCGATAAGAACATAGAAGGCGCGCTGAAAGCCAACGAGCTGGTGACAGGGGCGGGGGTGTCAGCGAGATGAAGATCGTCAATATATCCTACGATGGAGATAGCGGCGTTCCAGTGATCAGAGAGCCTGCGAGTGCGCTTAAGAACAATACCGGGACGTGGAGAGTCTTCAGACCGACAATCGACAGCGATAGATGTGTCAGGTGCGGCAAATGCTGGGTATTCTGCCCGGAAGGCGCCATACACGTCGATGACGATGATATATGGATCGACTACGATCACTGCAAGGGCTGCGGGATCTGCGTCAATGAATGCAGGTTCATCACAGCCCAGAGGGAGGTGTGAAAAGTGAACGTGAGACAGATGATCACCGGGAATGGCGCTGCCGCATGGGGGGCAAGACTTGCGAGGGCAGAGATAATCCCGAACTTTCCGATAACCCCGCAGACCGCGATAATAGAGGAGATCGCATCGTGGATTGCAAGTGGCGAGATGGATGCGGACTTCCTGCCGATGGAATCAGAACACAGCGTCATGAGCGCTCTCGCAGCCGCC
Organism: Methanosarcinales archaeon; assembly: GCA_030606635.1. Classification (GTDB taxonomy): domain Archaea; phylum Halobacteriota; class Methanosarcinia; order Methanosarcinales; family Methanogasteraceae; genus Methanogaster_A. Next base: position 843 of record JAUWGA010000089.1, on the reverse strand, counting down.
TCATCTGCCGGCACACGTGTCTTCAGTGCGACAAGCTCGCAAGGGTTGATGCTTATGACCGAGATGATGTTTGTGACGAGCGGTCTCAGGCTTCCCGTGATCCTTGTTAACGTCAGCAGGGGGCTCTCCGCGCCGATAACGCTCTGGTCGGATCACAACGACGTGCTCGTGCAGCGGGACTCCGGATGGCTCCAGATATTCTGCTCGAACAACCAGGAGGTTCTGGACAGTGTGGTGATGGGATACAAGATTGCAGAGAATAGCGAGGTCCTGCTGCCGATGATGATCAATCTCGATGGTTTTACGCTCTCCGCAACAAGAGAACCCGTAGATATCCCGGATCAGGACGAGATAGATGATTTCCTGCCTGCGTACAACCCAACGCACACCATTCTGGATCCGAAAGAGCCGATGAGCATGGGCGGCGCTGTCTTTGACGAGTACATGTACTTCAGATCACAGCAGCGCATGGCGATGCAGAATTCAAAAGGAGTCATAAAGGATGTCTGCGCCGAATGGGAGAAGATGACGGGGCGAGGATGGGGGTGCGGGCTTGTCGAGCCGTACGGTCTGGATGATTCCAAGCGTGCGCTTGTGATTGCTGGTTCCGAATCAGCGATACTCAAATATACGGTCGACAAACTGAGAGCGAAGGGTGAAAAGGTGGGAATGCTAAGATTGCGGTCAATGCGACCGTTCCCATGCGAGGAGGTCGTTGATGCGCTCTCTGATGTGGAAGAGATCGGCGTAATCGACCAGGACATCTCGCCCGGGAGCGGCGGAATCATGGCAACCGAGGTGAAAGCCTGCCTCGGAAGGGGCGTTACCAGTTTCATTGCAGGG
>JAUWGA010000203.1 GCA_030606635.1 Methanosarcinales archaeon | reverse complement strand
TCTCCGAGACCCTTCGAGATCTCGGCGAGAACATCTGGCTTATCATAGTTATTGACAGCTTCTACGATCGCGTTCGCCATCTTTTCCGGATTCTCTGCCGTAAAAATCCCTGAGCCAACAAAGACGCCATCCACTCCGAGCTGCATCATCAGTGCAGCATCGGCAGGAGTTGCAACGCCACCTGCTGCAAAGTTAACCACTGGCAGCCGCTGGAGCTTCGCGGTCTCCTCGACCAGTTCGAATGTTGCCTCGATCTCCCTTGCAACTCTTGCAAGTTCCTCCTTGTTCTTCCCTTTCAGGGACCGGATGCTTCCGGTGATCAGTTTCGTATGCCTGACCGCTTCCCGCACATCGCCGGTGCCTGCTTCTCCTTTCGTCCTGATCATCGCGGCACCCTCTGCTATGCGCCGGAGCGCCTCGCCGAGATTGCGTGCGCCGCACACGAACGGAACCGTGAATTCAGTCTTATCGATATGGAATTCGTCAGCAGGCGTCAGCACCTCGGACTCATCGAGCATATCAGCACCGATCGCCTCGAGGATCCGTGCTTCCATGGTGTGCCCGATCCGCGCCTTTGCCATCACAGGAATCGTTACCGAGTCGATGATCTCACAGACGATCTGCGGGTCAGCCATCCTCGCAACACCGCCCTGCTTCCTGATCTCGGATGGAACCGCATGGAGCGCCATCACAGCAACCGCACCAGCCCCCTCTGCAATGACCGCCTGCGCAGGCGTTGTCACGTCCATGATCACGCCGCCCTTCTGCATGGCAGCGAATCCCCGCTTCAACAGTTCGGTACCATGCCTGAGTTCATTCAAATCCATTTATCCACCTCAAACCGTATAATTCATATAATTCTTGTCTCTGTTCGCAAATCGCCTGTCAACATTGTCGATGATAGCAAACAACCTCTCCTCGAGTTCATCGAATGCCAGTTCATTGCTGTGGACACTGATCTCGATGTCACCGACCGATATCGTGATCCCGTTGTCCAGTTGTATGTCGGACATAGTCTCACCTTCTAATTGTGTCTGCTCTTCTTCATCGCACAAGTTCATCACCGTTCTGATAGCCATGCATCGCTCGATCTATAGATCAAGGGTACATTAAACTTTCTGGTTGTCTGCTTTCGTATCCGCCCCATAGCGTCAAAAAAGTTTAATTGATATTACAACCTCTTTCACACAATGATCAAATCACAATGACACAAAATAACACCCCCAGAGTGCTCATCGCTGCTGACCGGTCGTCTGCCGGAAAGACCACTGTCTGCACCGGGATCATGGCTGCGCTTAGCAAGCATCTGAATGTTCAGCCGTTTAAGGTAGGTCTCGATTACATCGATCCGAGTTACCACACGCTCGTATGCAAAAACAGGTGCAGGAATCTCGACGGCTATCTGATGACAGAAGACGCTGTGCTCGAGACGTTCTCCCATGCACTGGACGAGAGAAATGCTGATTTAGCCATCATCGAGGGAGTTCGGGGGCTATACGAAGGATTCGAGGGATTGAGCGATCTTGGAAGCACAGCTCAGGTCGCAAAGACCCTGAAATGTCCTGTGATCCTATTAATCGATGCAAGGAGCATCACGCGAAGCGCAGCCGCAGTAGTCATGGGCTACAGGGCGTTTGATCCGGAGGTTGATATCAGAGGCGTGATCCTCAACAAGATCGGAAGCAGGAGACACGCTGAAAAGGCGGTATCCGCTATCGAGCACTACACCGGCATCCCTGTCATCGGCACGGTTCCGAGAGACGAGGCTATGGGGCTTACGATGCGGCATCTGGGCTTGGTTCCTGTGAGTGAGGGCAGGCAGTCCCCTGAAGTCAGGGAGCGCATCTCCAGGATAACAGAGATCGTTTCAGCGAACATCGACCTCGAGCAGTTGACCGGCATCGCAGAGACTGCTGAACCGCTGGAGGTCGGGGAACCCT
>JAUWGA010000153.1 GCA_030606635.1 Methanosarcinales archaeon | reverse complement strand
CCGCGCTCGATTACCGTCTCTGCAAAGAGCCTGATGAGTTCTGATGATCCGTTCACAGGCACGATATTCTCTGCCGTGATCCGGGTAGTACCGTTTGTCCCTGAACACGCCTCAACAAAATCAGCGGATACGGCTCTCAATTTGGGATAGTCGTTGTCAGGATAATGAAAAATCCCCTCGATCTCCCGGATCGTGGTTGGGACGTCGGGCATGCCCGCCGGGTTTAAATTTGCGCTGAAATCGATCATCGGCTGGTCGGCATCCGTATATTCTGCTATCCTGCCACCATGTGCGCATGGAGCGCAGCCCCGCACCTCCTGCCGTACAAATCGCGTAATATCCTGCCGCATCGTAGGCATCATGGATCACTGGATGTACTCATCAAGGCTGCTCACGCCCTCGAGTTCGCTGGACTCGACCGCAACCTTATCAAAGAGACTCTTGCGCACATGGACCGGCGAGTTTGTCCGCACCGCGATCGCTATGCAGTCACTTGGTCTGGCGTCGATCTCCTTATGAGAGTCCTCTGCATCGATGACCAGCCGCGCATAGAATGTACCCTCGTCCAGATCATCGATCAGTATGTGCTCCACCTTGCCGCCGAGTTCACTTATCAGCGAGACTATGAGATCATGGGTCAGGGGTCTCGGCGATCGTTCTTTTCGCAGCGCAAGGTGTATCGACATCGCCTCTGCATGGCCGACAAAGATCGGCATGATGTTGTCGCCGTCGGCAAGCAGTACCACTGGCGACATCTGCTTCGGGCTGCCAACCATGTATACGCCCTTGATTGTAGCGGCGACGGTATCCATTATCTCACCAGATTAATCGTAATATCCGGTTCGCATACAGAGGTTGCATGATGTGGGAAAGCGGCTTAACCCCGCTTCCCAAGATGCGCACCGATGCTCGGTCTCGTCTTCTCTGTACCCTTACCGCGCCCTCGCTGTCCCTTCGACTTCCGCCCGGCGCTGGTCAAGCCCCGCTCTGCCCTGCCCCGTGTATTGCAGATCCAGTTAAGACGCGAATCGCTCTTGATCACAGGATGGTGCGGATCGACCAAAATGACCTCGTACCATATATGTTTTCCATCCTCGCCAACCCAGTACGAGTTTAAAACTTCCATATTCACGTATTTCCTGCTCGTGCGCTCCTCTGCGATCAACTGCAAACTCTTTTTCGCGGTTATCTTACGCATTCCCATCCGTTTCGTCCTTCGTCCGCGTATGTACCTCGGTTTGCGCCTGCCGCCACGTCGCACCCTTGCACGCACCACAATGATGCCTTCCTTCGCCTTATATCCAAGCGATCGTGCGCGATCGATGCGGGTCGGTCTGTCGACCCGGGTAACGCTTCTATCCCTGCGCCATTCCTGTAGACGCTGCTGTCTGAGCTCGTGTACGTACGTCTGATCCGGATTCTTCCATGCGTCTCTTACATATTTGTAAAACGATTTTGCCATTGATTTCACCTTTTCTGGTTCAACTGCTATTTTCACAGTCACATTCCAGTAATTCGGAAGTTGATCTTATGGCGGGGTCGCTATTAAATGTTGTCTGCACTTTCATAACCCGGGTCACCGGATCGCGACGTCGGTTTTGGGCGGGTCTTTCGAAAGATGGGGAAAAGACCGCAAGCAGTATAAGCCGCAAGAGTCCCTACAGCTCAAGCGTCACACGCATCATCCCCTGCTCCCGCGCAGGCTCTATCGTAAAACCGCGGCTTTCGCATAACCCGAGCATGTTTTGGTTATCCGAGAGTACCTCGCCCCATATCCGCCGTAGCCGGAAGTCTCTTGCGACCCCGATCACCATATCCAGCAGTTTCCCGCCGACCCCGCGCCCCTGCCACATATCTGTGACCGCCTCCCCAAACTCAGCGGTCTCTTCGGCAGGCTCGGTGATCAGTCTTCCAACGCCGACCATCCGGGTCTCGCCATCCTCCTCCACAAACGCCGCAATCGCAATCTCACGGTCGTAGTCGATGTTGCAGAACCGCACAGCCATGCTGTGGTCGAATGACTGCGGTCCGAAGAACCGGTACCGCACAGTCTCCTTGGAAAACGAATTCACGAGATCGATCCAGAGCTTCTCATCCTCCGGGCGGATCACCCTGAGTAAGACCTCGATTCCTTCCTTGTTGACCCACTTCTGCTGGTATTTCGTCGGGTACCTGCTGATTATGAGGTGCTTTCCAGGCGGTATCGCAAGACCGACCTTCTTTGAGTCGATGATGATGCGTGCATCGAGCGCAATGATCGATTTATCGTCCACGTAGATCGGGTTGATATCCATCTCGACGATTTCCGGGAAGTCTATGAGCATGTACGATATTTTAACAAGAATCTCTTCGATAAAAAGGATGTTTGCAGGCGGTTTATCGCGGAATCCCTTCAAGAGATTATAGATTTTGGTATCCTCAATCATGCGCCGTGCAAGAACCTGGTTCAGTGGCGGAAAGCCGAGTGTCAGATCCCTGAACAGCTCGACAGCGGTTCCGCCTGCGCCAAAGAGGATTGCAGGACCGAATAAGGAATCGAACTTGGAGCCGATGATGATCTCGTAACCCTGATCCCTGTCGATCATCTTCTGGACTGTTGCGCCGGTGACTATGGCATCGGGCTGGCTTGCTTTCGTATTTGCAACCACGTGCTCAAACGCGCTTTTCGCATCCTCTGGCGTTGTTACATCGAGAATCACGCCGCCCACATCGGTCTTGTGCGTCACGTCCGGCGAGAGGATCTTCACAGCCACCGGAAATCCGATCTCGCTTGCAAGACTGGCGCACTCCTCTCCACTTTTCGCTATAAGCATCCTTGCGACCGGGATCTGGTACGCATCAAGCACGGCTTTTGCCTCGGTCTCGGTTAAGATGGTTCTCTTCTCGCCGGCAACCGCTCTGAATAGATTCTTCGCTTCATCCTGCCGCGGGGTGAAAGTTCTCACGATGTCACCGGGCGCCTCGTAGAGGGATGCGATGTTCTTGGTGTACTGGTACATCTGCAGGTAGACATCGACAGCCTGCTCAGGTGTCTCAAAATTCGGGATGCTGTTTAGTTCGAGGATGTCTCTCCCGGACTCCACCGCGTCTGCGCCCATCCACGACGCAAGAAGCGGCTTGTAATGCAGCATATTCCCGCTGGCGACCTCTGAAACGAGTTTTGCAGCACCATCAGGATCGGTCATCGCCTGCGGTGTCAGAAGCACAATGATGCCATCGACATTCTTATCCTGAAGTAGGTATGTAACCGCGTCCCGGTAGCGCTCAGGCGTTGCATCACCAAGGATGTCGACAGGGTTCTCGCGGCTCCAGAACGGAGGAAGCACCTTATCCAGAGCTTCCACAGTCTCATCAGAGAGTTCTGCGATAACGCCGCCTTTATCGATCAGCCGGTCTGCCGCAAGAACGCCGGGACCGCCTGCGTTTGTGATGATGGCAAGACGCGGTCCACGCGGTCTCGTCTGGACTGCAAGTGCTGCCGAGCAGCCGAAGAGGTCCTCGATCTCAAGCACCCTTATTGCGCCAGCACGCTTAAATGCGGCATCGTAGAAGTTGTCATCGCCGGCAAGGGCGCCTGTGTGCGAGGCGGCTGCTTTTGCGGATCTTGCGAACCTGCCTGACTTGACAACGATGATCGGTTTATTCTTTGCAAAGTGCCTTGCCGCACTCATGAACTCGCGCACGTCTTTCAAGGACTCGATGTAGAGCATGATGCTGCCCGTTTCCGGATCCATCCCGAAGTAGTCGATCAGGTCACCAAAGTCAACATCCAGCATCGAGCCGATCGATACGAACGCGCTAAACCCGATATGCCTGTGAGCGCACATGTCGAGCACTGCCGTGCAGAGTGCGCCGCTCTGGGAGATGAATGCGACGCTTCCGTGCTCAGGCATCAGGTGCGCGAAACTTGCGTTTAAGGAAAAGCGCGGCATGATGATTCCGAGACAGTTCGGTCCTATGATCCGGATGCCGTACCTTCTTGCGATTTTACCGATCCGTTCCTCAAGTTTCCTGCCCTCTTTCCCGATCTCCTTAAATCCCGCCGAGATTATGATGACGCCGCCGACCCCGGCAACTCCGCACTCTTCCAGAATGTCCGGTAC
>JAUWGA010000126.1 GCA_030606635.1 Methanosarcinales archaeon | reverse complement strand
GCCGAGACTGGACCGGGACGCTGGGAACGGCATGAGCGTCTCTGTCGGGCGCATCAGAGAGGGGATTCGGTATATCGCGATGGGGCACAACACGGTTCGGGGCGCGGCTGGCGCATCGGTGCTGAACGCTGAGATGATGCTGAGTCGCGGGTTGTTGTAAGCGGTCGATCAAAACCTGCCCAGCCGGGCGACCAATTAAATTAAAGCAGATTGCAGCCCCCACTTCTAATATGAAGTGGCTTGCAAAGACCATCGCTATATGCGCGATCATAAGCATACTCTCGATGGTCGCGGTTCTTCTATACACATCCACCGAAGATACGCTACCAAGCCTCTGTGCAGTAAAGCCGGTCTACCTGCTGGCAGCGGTTCTCCTGCACATCATCTCTTACGGCATCTGGGGGTTCCGGATATCGGTGCTCTGCCGGAGTCTTGGCGAGCGCGTGGGTATCATCAAGTCAACTGAGGTTGCAACCTCAAGCTTGCTCATGATGGCGATCACCCCATCGAGCGCGGGTGGTGAGCCGGTCATGGTCTACATGCTCACAAAGGAAGGGATAACGCCAGGGAAGTCGTCAGCGATCGTCGTTGCCGGGCGGTTATTCGATGCGGTCCTGCTGCTCCTTGCGCTGCCGCTCGCAATAATCACGTTAAAGAGTGTATCGTTCGAACTCGACATCCTCCTCGTAGCTGCCGCGCTTACCATGGTGCTTGCGATATCCGCATTATGGATGATCATATTCAACCACGGTCGGTTCATTTCGGCTGTTACCGCGATCTCTGAGAGGGTCTTTCGTCTTATCGGACTTGGAAAGATCCCTGATACGATCATCGGACGGATAGAAGAAGAGATAATCGAGTTCAAGGACAGTTTCATAACAGGCGCCCGCAGCAGGAGATCGGATATACTTCTCGCAGCCGGCGCAACCGTCCTCTTCTGGACTGTCGAGTTCATGCTCATTCCGCTCATCCTCTACGGGCTTAATGTGCCGGACGCGTTCTCGCTGATCGCGGTCGCGTTTGCAGCCCAGGTGATCATCTCGATTGTCATGGTCGTGCCCCTGACACCGGGCGCGTCAGGGGTTGCAGAACTCACATCCACCGCACTGCTGGCTACCTTCGTACCGCTGCATCTCGTTGGCATCGTGGTGATCTGCTGGAGGGCGGTGACATATTACTTAAACGTGATCGTGGGCGCGTTCGTGAGCATCAGGATCGTGAAGAACATGGATTATATCACAAAGCGGTTCTCCAAGTGAGTTCGTTTCATTCTCGATCCACAAATCCCCGGGGCAGCATCATTTAATTAGTTAGAAGGTCACAATCACTAAATATGCCGATCGGATCAGAGGGCAAGGTGGTGAAAGCGGACACTCTGAAAGACATGTACCGCGTTTTTGCATACGAGCCGTTGACCAGGGACGATTTCGGGTATTATGTAAAGAGAGAAAGCCCGAGAGAGAATTTCAGACTGGGTCTGTTGTGCGGCGGGGAGCGGTACTTGCTTGCTGGACATAGCGGCTGCGGCAAATCAACCGAACTGATCAGATTATCGGATGAGTTAAAAGATGATTTCTTTGTTGTTTATTTTTCAGTGGAAGGGGAACTGGACATCGACGACCTGCAATGCGAGGATGTATTGGTTGCAATCGGGCTTAAGATATTCAAGGAGGCTAAACGATTAGAAGAGGATGGATTGATCGAGAAATTGAATACGGATATCATAGATGACTTCTACGAATTCCTCTCTGATGTAACAGAGATAAAAGTAGAGGAGAGAATAAAAGAAAAAGGAGTCGGGGCTAAACTAACATATCTACTCAGTTTTTCGGGCTGGTTAAAGAGTGAATCAAGAACCAGAGTGGAGATGCGAAGAAAGTTGGAGCATCGATTGAGCGATCTTATCGAGAGAATCGATAACATGGTAAGTGAGGCAGAAATCAAGACGAAAAAACCTGTTCTTGTCATAGTAGACGATCTGGAGAAGATACCAAGAATAGACGCGGCAAAGAAGTTGTTTTATGAAGATATAGGGGTGTTACTACAGATAAAGCCCAGAATGATCTACACAATTCCTATTTCGCTGGTACTTGATCCGATTTTTGCTCAGATCAAATCGAGATTTGATGATGACCAGACACTTCCGAATATAAAAATAAAAGATAGAGATGGTAACCCATCAACAGGCGGCAAAGAATTTTTTGAGAATTTTGTTAATAATCGGATAGGGAACAAACAATTAATCGAGGGAGAAGCTCTGGATTTTGCGATTGAGATGAGTGGTGGGGTTCTTGGGCAGTTTGTGAACATCATACGAAATTCCTCTATATATGCTTTGCAGGATGGAGATGATTGTATAAAAAAGAGACATATAGAATTGTATGTACACAAGGAACGGAGAAGTTTTGATCGATTTCTCAGTTACGGCGATATTGAATTTTTGAAGGTGATTCGTGATAACAAGGATGCAAGAGACGGAAATACTTTATTAATGCTTCTTCACTCTTTAAGCATCCTTGAGTACCAGAATGATAACAACTGGTTCGATGTAAATCCGATCATCGTACCACTGTTAGAAAAATGATCGATGCAAACGATCTGCTGGATGTCGAAAGCGAACTTGGGCGGATTGTTACGGAGTTGGAAGTATCAAAAGATACCGGTGATGTCATAATTGCGGTATGTAATGATTTTTCCCTGCGGAAACTGATAACGGATGAGATTGTAGGGAGAACAGGGTATACCAGATACGATATACATCTTGATGAGAAAAACAAGAATTTGCCGAAGATATTATCTGAAGAGAAGGATGAGATATTGGATTCCATCGTTTTTGTTCATGGGATAGAGAAAGCAGAGCCAGAGATCTATCGATATCTAAATTTCCAGCGGGATATATTCTATAAACTGAAGCAGAGGGTTGTTTTGTGGTGTTATTCCGGGTTTGTCAGGAATCTCCTAAAATATGCGGCTGATTTCTGGAGGTTCAAGGGAAATACTTATGAATTCGATTTAAAAGAGGCGCGGGAGCTTCCCGTTGTCCAGTACATGCTTTCAAAGGAGATATATTACAGAGACATAGATGAGTTGAACAGCAGAATAAAAATTTTTGAATACTTACTAAAAGAAGTCAAAAGCGACAGAGAGAAGGCAGATATACTTTTGAAAATGGGGATCTTTTACTACTTAAAAAGCGATCTTGATAAAGCAGAGGAGATGTACAGAAAGTCACTTGCAATCAATGAGGCGCTTGGTCGGAAGGAAGGGGTGGCAAGTGGTTACGGCAATCTCGGAAACGTGTATCAGATTCGTGGAGATCTCGATAAAGCAGAGGAACTGTACAGAAAGTCACTTGCAATCGAGAAAAAGCTTGGCAGGAGGGAAGGGATAGCAAATCAGTGTGGCAATCTTGGAAATGTGTGCCTGATTCGCGACGATCTCGATATCGCTGAGGAGATGTACAGAAAGTCGCTTTTGATCAACGAAGATATCGGCAGGAAAGAAGGAGCGGCAAGTGATTACAGCAATCTCGGAAATGTGTACTGGATCCGCGGCGATCTCGCAAAGGCAGAGGAGATGTACAGAAAGTCACTCGAATTATTCATCTCGATTGGAAGCGAAAACATGATCAAAAAATTGAACTTTCTGATCACTGATCTGAAGCAAGGTGGGCGGATGACGTCTCAGAAACTTCTCCAGCCCATCACAGTGTGCCGGCAATGTGACCCGGACATGCAACACTCCAGATCGTATATGGATGCCGTTAGCGCTTTTAACCAACGAAGATTGGCAGGAAAGAAGGAGCAGCAAGTGATTACAGTAACATAGGAACACTGTTTGTATCCACAAAAAGATACAAAGAAGCACTGCAAAATTTCATGACTACCGTCGAAATATTTGGGAAATTAGGTTCGTCGAAGACGGTACTCGACGAAATCTGCGCCATAAAACAAAACTCGACAATTCTATGTTCAACCAATATCAGAAGGAGATCGAGTCGCGCCCTCCTGCATAACCTGCTCCATCACACCTAAAAACCGCCCCTTCCACTCATCCATTATCTCCACAAACGCCACATCACAGTCCGGCAATTGCGTCTCATGAAACGAGAGCGTGAGACTTACGGCAACCGTGGTCTTCTCTGTCGCCTTTTCCGATTGCAACCTATATGATCACGATCGCATCCCCGCAAGAAGTTTGCCTGCCTTCGATTCATACTCCACGATGTACGCGGATGCCCGGATGGCAAGATCCAGTCTGGTTTCGGGAGAAATGTCGCCCGTACCACGAATCTCTTCGATCACACCGCCGTACTGATCCGGATCGGTTACGGCAGCGACATTCCTGAAATTCTTTATCGCCGATTTCAGTAGCGCAACGCCGCCGATATCCATGCTCTTAATCGAGCTCATCGGGATCAGGTTAACGACAACGATTCCGAGCTCTCCTGTCGCGATTGCGGCATGGACTTCCGGATGGAGTGTCTTTATCCTGCCACCAAGCATCTCAGAAAATCCTGTCAACTCAGATACGTGGCTTACCGGCATCCCGTTTTGTGAGATCTCTCTTGCAGTCCCTTCTGTTGCGATTATCCCTATTCCAAGACTAGATAGATCGTTTGCGAACTTTTTCAGGTTTCTTTTGTCTGATACGCTTATCAGGGCTCTTTTCATTCCACATCCCCCCTATCTGAAAGCAGTGAATTCACCTTCCCTCGAAACCGTCTGAGTGCGCCAGTATTCCGGATGACATGGTCCGCAGATGCGATCGCCTCACTGATGCCCCACCGCATCTCGCGCTCGTCCCGCACCTTTAACGATTCCATGCTTGTGATGGCATCGGATCGTTTTCTACCACTGATCCGCCTCAGGCGCGTATCGATCGGCGTATCGATTGCTATCAGCATAAAATCATCTCCGAACTCGCATCTGAAGCGATCCACCTCGATAAGTCCCCTGATCCCGTCGATCACCACAGTACCAGCCGTTCCATAGAGTTTGCGGATCGCTGGTACGCACCGCTTTGCAATCGCATCCATCCCTTCCGCGGCTCTTAACTGGTCAGCAAGCCCGCCGATATTAGCGTCAATCGGGTCAAGCCCGCATCTCACCGCTTCTTCCCGCACGGCGTCGCCCATCACGATCACGGGAATGCCGCGCCTCTGCGCTACTCTTGACGCTTCTGACTTTCCTGATGCGGGCATGCCCACAAACGCGATAATTCGCATGTCACAAATCTCATCTGGCGCAACCCTTAACTGTTGGGATTGTGATCATAACATATTGTTGCGCCGCTGTGGCTTAGCTCGGTAAAGCGGCTGATTCGTAATCAGCAGATCGTGGGTTCGAATCCCACCGGCGGCTTTC
>JAUWGA010000035.1 GCA_030606635.1 Methanosarcinales archaeon | reverse complement strand
CATGCCTTATTTATCTTTCGAGAGGTAGGATATAATGAGAACAACAGTGATGTTTCTGGTGGCATCGCTTGCGATTGTAGCGATTGCGGCGATGTCAGGATGTATCGATGATGCTGCGAACGATGCAGGGAATGTGACCGGTGGTGACGCGAGCAACGACACGAACACGACGCTCACCAAGGTTAGTGATGGGTTAAACGGCAGTGAGGCTGAAGAGCGTATCGGTGAGCCAGTGGTGAAGACGGGGACTGTACCGGAGTTTGAGCCGGAAGCGGAGGCGGCACCGATAGGGTATGAGGATCCAAATATAACCGTCGAGATGAATGAGACTGTGAACCAGTCCGGACTGAGCGTGAAATGTACGATGGTCGAGAATTACCATTACTATGATGAAGGTACTGATCAGCGCTTGGAAGTAAGTGTGAGGCACATCAAACTCTATGTTACGATCACCGCGACCGGCGGCGATGAGATCGAGATCGGGATGCAGGATTGGTGGATAATGGATGAGCGCGGCAGGAAATACCGAACGACGCCGCACACCGACGCAAAGCCCATGAAACCGGTGCACAAACTTTCGGATGGTGACACTATGAACGCATACATCTTATTCGATCTTCCAGGGAACGTGACTGACTTCGTGGCTCAGTATAATCTCAGCAACGTCGTTTCGAGTGATTGCGACGTTATATCGTGGGTCGTAGGCGATCCCCGACTAACGGCTGTGTCAGAGCAGAGGAACGGGTTCGTGCGATATCCGATAAGGGCAATAGGTAGCTACTACTACACGAGCAACCGCGCATGGGTCAGTGACGAGCTAACTTTCCGCAGTGATGGCAGTGTAGAGTTTGGCGGGGCACATCTACACGGACTGGGTACGTGGGAGCTTGTGGAATCCAATAACTCATGCAACGCATACAATGTCACATTCGAAGATCGGTTTTACACAGTGAACATTGATGTATTCGGGAGTTGGTCGAGTAACGGATGTGGCATGGGCAGTTGGAACGAAATATAATAGGCGAACGGACAGGGATTTCTGTAAAACTTTGAGACACTACCTGAAAACCCGAGGCAGCCGTTGTAGGCGTTTCACTTCCGCACAACAACGGTCACAACATCTTCGTCGCTTAACACATGCGAAAGACCCACATGCTGTCCTGCATGTTTTGCCGAGTCCCCCCAGACCTGCGCATACCGAAACTTTCTCACAAAATCGCGGTGGATGGCAGAGCAGACCTCAGACACGGTCGAACTGCCTTTCATGATCATCGGCTCGTCCATATCAGCCGGCTGCCCCTGCGGCTTCATATAGATGCGTATGAACCCGAATTCGGTATATACCCGCTCCTTTAAGGAATTGGTATTCACGTCCCCATCCGCAGAGATCATGATCGCATTAGGAAGCCGCTCCCTGCACGCTGCTATCGTGCGCGCGTCAGCCAGATCGATCTTGTTTACGACGGTTACACCACGGACATACCTGCGATTTCCTGTAACCACATCGATCAGTTCATCAACAGTTATATTCGCCCGTATGATCACGTTTGCATTGTGTATTTTGTATTCGGATAGCACTGACTGGACGGTTTTCTTATCGAGATCGATATCAACGGTACTGTTTACCCTGATCCCACCTTTAGGCGACTTATGGATAGTGATACGCGGAGGGGCGGTATTGATCCGAATCCCTGCATCATACAGCTCTTTTACGAGCACATCATACTGCTGCAACTGGAACACATCCACAATTATAAGGACCATATCAGCATTCCGGATCACCGAGATCACCTCCCTTCCGCGCCCGCGCCCGATCGCAGCACCCCTGACAAGCCCGGGGACATCGAGAAACTGCATCTGGGTTCCGCGGTACTCAAGTGTTCCCGGAATCACATCAAGCGTGGTAAACTCATACGCAGCCACCTCGCTTTTGGTACCGGTGAGGACGTTTAACAAGGTGGATTTCCCGACCGATGGGAAACCGACCATCACGATGGTGGCGTGTCCAGACTTCTTTACGGCGTACCCCTCGCCGCCCGATTTCGATGCCGCCCGCTTCTGTACCTCGTCCCGCAGTCTTGCGATCTTCGCTTTCAGTCGCCCTATGTGGTGGGATGTCGCCTTGTTGTACGGCGTCTTTCTGATCTCGTCTTCGATGGTCTTGATATCGTCTTCGATTGTCATTTTGTGGGTGGATGTACCTGATCGTGGATATGCTTTATAGTATTGGGAAGTCGGACCAGAAAAAATATAGTTACCGCGAAACAATCGCCCGGCATCATCGGAGGCTCTAACCCCCCCACTTCACGCGCTCATAAACGACGGGGCAATGATCGATTCGCTGACTGTGGTCGATTCACGGACCAGATCTTCCCTTGATACGATGCCATGCGGCTTTCCGTTGATGACAACGACGATGTTTCTTGTGTGGTGCTGATCAAAGAGTTTCGCTACGTCCGGTATCGGAGTATCACCGTCGATGATGATGGGCGCGCTTGACATGACCTCTCGCACCTTCTGATTGGTCAATCCTAATACCAGGGATTTTGTGATCTGTTCCAGCGTCACAACACCGACAATATTCGTTGCATCAACCGCAGGAGCGCCGCGTATCCGGTGTTTGAGAAGGGTATTCGCAGCAACCTTGATCGTGGCATCCATATCGATCGCGACGTTTCTGTTTTGGATGCACTCCTTAACAGATCGTTTCGGCAGTATAATCAGATCAGAGATCACAAAGATCAGGATGTTTCTTGTATCATCCCTGCCGATCGCCTTTCCCCTGATCACGAGGTTGTTCTTTGGCGTTGGCCCTATCTTGATGATATCACCGTTGCCAAACTTGCGGATGTCGCCGATGACCCTGACCCTGCCGTGGCACGTGTCAGGGTGCTGCACGGTGGTAAACATGATCTCACAGACGGTTGCACCCTCGACCAGTTTTCCATTCCGGTAGATGTTTGTTATCGTCTCAGCTGGCTGATCGCTGATATCGAGAATGTCATACGTCTGCCCGGTTGGATGATACCCTCCCTTTGGACCTGGAATGCCCTCGACGATCCCGAGCATCCGGAGAGCCTGCATATGATTCCGCACCGTACCAGGGTTGCGGTCGATCACAGCGGCAATCTCCTCTCCTTTCACTGCTCGCCCCTTCTGGTGGTAGAGGTTGACCAGTGTCGTCAATATCTCGGTCTGGATGGGAGTGAGTTCCATAACTTATTTAAAATCGTCGATTACTCCCTATATACCTATCGATTAATAATGTAGAATTATTTCACTTCAGTGGCGAGTATGCTCCAAGAAGGAATAGCTCGGCATCCCGAACTTCTTGGACGGTTTTGGTGAACGTCTGCAGTTCTTCGATCTCGCTGTACTGTTTGAATCTACACATCACGAACAACCCGTATTTCCCGGCTGTGGCTTCCCATACTCCAAAAGCCCACTCCTGCTTCCTTAAGAACTCGATTAAATCATCGACAGCCGATTTCGGGCACTCGATTCCGATATACCCATTGATGCGGTACCCCAGTTCCTCCCAGTTGATTTCAGGGCGATAACCTGTTACAATACCCCTCTCCATAAGCATGCGAACACGTAGATTTGCCGTACTTCTCGGAACTTCGACGTATCTGGCAAGTTCGGTCAGCCTAGGCCCTACACCAATGCCTTCGGACATCGCCTCAAGAATTTGTTCATCCAGTTCGTCTACGATAATAGCACATCCCTATCAGTTGTTGTGTTGTATTGACATAGTAAATTCTAATCACTCTTTAATGTATTGGTCAGATGAGGTTGTCATCTTGCTAGGGTGTTCGGATCACGGATTGCCTGACGAACCTTAGCAAGCATGTTTGGCATGGATAAACAAATTGTATGGATAAATATTGGTAAATACGTGATATTTGTCTATTTATTGGATTTATAATATATGCTATCGCCTAAAATCTCCTAAAACTGAATATAGTCTCCCAACGAATTTACAACTTTCCATATAATGACCCGGGTCGGATTTAACCTCCTCAACTCGACCGAAATATCAAATAACATCTGTGTAATTCGTACAATTCGTTTCATTCGTGTTTTATGTGTAGGTTTTTCATAAAAAACGAGTCTCACGAATCTAAATTGAGTTATTGCGACTCTGACACCACTATAAAAAACAACACCCCATGATCCGGACGATCAGGGTATTTCGTCACGATTCGTTGGAGTCCAGCCTCTCGATGAGCCCGGTTCTAGCATCCTGTGGATCGGCTCGACCGCGCGTCTTCTTCATCACCTGTCCGACAAGGTAATTAAGCGCTTTCGCTTCCCCGCGCCTGTAATCATCGATCGCATCAGTGCATTCGGAAAGCACCTCATCGACAGCAGACGTGACCACGTCTTCTTTCACCTTTGCAAGCTCCTTTTCAGACACGATCCCGCCGGGTGTGCCGCCTTCATCAAGAATCGTCCGTATAACTGTGATTGCGCCCTTTTCAGTGACCACACCGTCCGAAAACAACCCAAGGATCTCGATCATATCCGCGGTCTTGAATGCGCTGACCCCGAGATCGCGATAATTGAGTTCCCCTTTCAGCACGTCCACGATCCACGAAGCACTGAGCTTCGGGTCGATTGCGGCGGAAACATCCTCAAAGAACTGCGCGAGTTTCGGATCGAGCGTCAGCGAGGTGGCATGGGTCCCTGTTATGCCATAATCCTTAAGAAATCGTGTACGCTGCGCCTCGGGAAGTTCCGGAAGTGTTTCCTTAATCGCAGGCACCCAGTCCATAACCCGCATCGGAACGAGATCGGGCTCCGGGAAATATCGATAGTCGTGCTCGGTCTCCTTTGTCCGCATCGAAACAGTGACGCCGCGCAACTCATCGAAGTGCCTCGTCTCCTGCACAACAACCTCACCGCGGCGCAGCACATTTCGCTGGCGTACGATCTCAAATGAGAGCGCACGCTCCGCGCCCTTGTATGAGGATATGTTCTTAACCTCAGCCCGCTCGCCGCCGGCAAGCGAGATGTTCGCATCCACACGAATCGCACCGTCCAGATCTCCGTCGAACACATCGAGGTATTCGAGGATATTTCTGAGTTTATTCAGGAATCTCCGTGCCTCTTTCGGGCTTCGTAGGTCTGGTTCTGTCACTATCTCGAGCAGCGGCACGCCGGCACGGTTATAGTCGACCAACGTGAACTTCGACCGGTCGATCGTGCCTTCGTGCACCAATCTTCCAGGATCCTCTTCCATGTGGACCCGGTTGATCCTGATGCGCCTGACCCCACGCCCCTCATCTCCTTCGATGGCGAGGTATCCGTTGACCGATATGGGATAATCGTACTGCGTGACCTGAAATCCTTTTGGCAGGTCCGGATAGTAGTAGTTTTTGCGATAAAACTGAGTCTGTGGGAGAATCTTGCAATTCATAGCAAGAGCAACCTTTATGGCGCTCTTCACAGCAGATCTGTTCAGTACCGGAAGCGATCCTGGCAGACCGAGGCAGACCGGGCAGGTGTGGGTGTTTGGTGGCGCGTTGTGATAATCAAGCCCGCATGAACAGAATAATTTTGAATGAAGTTTATTCAGTTGTACATGAATCTCAAGTCCGATGATCACACCATCTTCTGTTCTTGCAGACATTTCTGATGGGTGGGCGTGCAGATTAAATTAAACTTTCGGCTACTTGGCTTCGGGACAAAAAAATCACCCCGATCCGGAAGGGGTACCCATCCCGACAAGCATCCTATGAAAGGCAGGAATGCGAAATTCTACAAATGCGCATCAGGTGATGGCGTAATCTTGCAATCCACAATCGTATGGCTGCGCTTCCGCAAAAGTCCGGTGATCAGCCGAACAAGCCGAACATATACATTATAAGTATTGCGATGGAAACTTCCATCATGCATCCCGAAATCTCGGTGATCGTTCCGGCTCTCAATGAGGAGAGCTATCTGAAACGAACGCTGCAGTCGATTGCAAACCAGAACACAAACACACCCTACGAACTGATCGTAGCCGATAGCGAGAGCACTGACGGGAGCATTTCCATTGCAGAGCAGTACGCAGACGTGATCGTCCAATGCGAGGAGAAAGGCATCGGTGCGGGCAGGCATTGCGGTGCAAAGCACGCGAGAGGGCAGTATCTTATGTTCATCGATGCAGACACGATTATACCATGTTATTACATTGCATGGCTCTGCGATCGGTTCACTGACCGGGATCTGGTCGCGTTCTCCGCGGCGTTCAGATTTTCAGAGCAGTCGCAATCCGCGAAACTTTCCGAGAAAGTCACGAACCAGTACCTTACCATGCGGGATAAGCTTCTCGAGCCGACGCTTCCGGGATTTAACACCTGTGTCAGGAAAGATGCATATTTCGAGATTGGCGGATACCGAAACGTCCCTCTCGAGGACATAGAATTCAGCAGAAGGATAAGCAAGACCGGAAAGACCAGGTATTTCAATGATGTGGTCGTTATAACCTCGCCGAGACGGCTTGATGGGATGGGACTTCTCGGAACATTATATTATTACACCCAGCTTGACCTCGGACGCGCCATGGATGGCAGCATGATCGATAAAATGAGTAAGAAACTCGGAATTGCGGATTTGCGGGATTACGTGGGGATACGATGACAGATATGATACGGTTGGCGGATGCCAATTTTGAACGCTTGCGTGCACGGTTGATCAGCCAACTGAGACGGCAGATCGGCGGTGGTTACATCAGTGAGCAGGTGCTTGCTGCGATGGGAAACGTGCCCAGACACCTCTTTGTGCGTGAAAGCGATAGATCGAATGCCTATGAGGATTACCCGCTCTCGATCGGGCACGGTCAGACGATCTCCGCGCCGCACATGGTCGGGATTATGTGCTCGCTGCTCAAGATCGAGAAGGGGATGAAGATCCTCGAAATCGGCGGCGGTTCGGGGTACCATGCAGCAGTTCTTGCGGAACTCACCGGTCCTGGCGGCATGGTGTACTCCATCGAACGTATTACTGAGCTTGCGGAGTTTGCACGGCAGAATCTAACAGATGCCGGATACAAAAACGTCGTCGTCACCACTGGCGACGGCACGCTCGGGCTTTCCGAACATGCGCCTTACGACTGCATTACGGTGGCGTGCGCTGCTCCTGCGGTCCCGCAGCCGCTCGTTGACCAGTTGAAACGGGGTGGCAGGATGACAATCCCGATCGGCAAGTACACGCAGGAACTGTATCTGGTTCATAAAAACGACGTGATATCGAAGGAGACGAGCGGAGGGGTCGTGTTCGTACCCCTGATCGGAGAATACGGGTTCTAACATGATTGAAAGATTAAAAATACGTGACGCAACGGAATCGATCCTTGACCACGATGCAGCGCGGGTCATCTCGCACCACGACGCGGACGGGATAACAGCGGCAGGCATCCTTTGCCATACCCTGTACAGACTCGGGAAGCGCTTTCATGCGACCATCATCAGCCAGCTTGATCGCGGGTTTGCAGACCGGCTGAATGCGGATCATCATGAGGGGATGCTAACGGTCTTCTGCGATATGGGAAGCGGACATCCCGATGTCATAACCGAGGTCGCAGGCGATGTTCTCGTGATCGACCACCACACGCCAACCGGCGATCTGGCGTGCCCGCATGTGAACCCACATCTGGTAGGGATCGATGGCGCATTCGAGCTCTCTGCATCAGGTACGGTCTATGCGGTTGCGAAAGGGATCAGTAGCGAGAATATCGACCTATCAGGACTTGCCATAGCGGGCGCGATCGGGGATAAGCAACTGATGATCGGTGCGAACGCAGACATACTTGCAGACGGCGTGCAGAACAGGATCATATCTGTGAAGAAAGGGATTCGGATCGGGGATGGGGACGTGTCTGACATTCTTGAACAGAACATCGATATCTATCTCGATATCACTGGCGATGCTGCGAAGGTAAGCGAGTTTCTCGGTGAAGTGGGCGTGAGCGGCAGATTAAGTGAACTTTCCGAGCCGCATCTCCGAAAACTTGCAACCGCGCTTGCACTGAAGTTACTGCAGAGGAGCAGTCCCGATGTCATCGAAAATCTCATCGGTGATGTGTATACATTGCACTGCGAGGTGATCCCCAATGTCGACGACTTCATATCATGCTTACATGCGTGCGCACGGTTAAACGACACGGCGCTCGCGCTCGCGCTCTGCCTTCGGGATCCGGCAGGCGTTTCCTATGCCAGAAGAGCGGTTGTTGATTACCAGAGCACCCTTGTCCGCGAGATGAAGGCAGCCGAGTCAGGCATCATGCACGGGAACCACATCAAATACCTGGTGCTTGATGATGCGGAGGGCACAGGCATCATCGCAAGCACGGTTACTGGATTTCTGTACCCGGACCAGCCATGCATCGTCCTTAACAATAGCGATGGCAAGATCAAGATATCTGCCAGAGGCACGAAGCACCTGGTCGCAAGCGGGCTTGACCTTGCGGAGGTGCTGCGGATCGCTTCTGAGTCGGTGGGCGGCAGGGGAGGTGGGCACAGCATCGCTTCTGGCGCCGCAATCCCAAAGGGCGCGGCAGATGCGTTCATATCGACCGCGGACTCGCTTGTTGGTGCGCAGCTTGGTGGTGAAAGGAATGGGGCGTAGGGGGCAGCACAATCTTCGCATTTTAATGCGGAGTAAGCCACCCCACACAACGAGAATCGATAATTACATAATCGGTTTGGAAGAGATCCGGGATAAACTTATAATTATCTCTGGAATAAGGGCACACCGCGCACGAAAAGAAGGCACGAGACGGGATGTGCGTACCCACAGCGTGTTAACATGCGCGAAAATCGCATCGCTACGAGCAAGCACAAGCTATACATGCCTTCAAGTTAAAAAAGGTATCGTTAACATGCGTAAAGCGTTTAAATATCGGATTTACCCTGCACGGAAACAAAATATTATATTACTGCATGTACTCGCTGTGTGCCGGAAACTCTATAACGACTCCATACACGACCGACAAGTAGCTTATGAGGACTGTCGTTGCAGCTTATCGTATTGCGATCAGCAAGACTGGCTTAAGTTCGCAGATAAGCAGGGAGTTTACGGGCACATCTTACAAAACGTATTACGTCGTGTAGATGCGTCTTTCCGGAACTTTTTTAGACGCGTTAAGAATGATGAGGATAAGGTAGGATACCCGCGATTTCAAGGCAGGAATAGATACGACTCATTCACGTATCCAGACCCTTATGGAACTGGATATAAGATCGAAGGCGGCAAACTCCATCTCTCGAAGATCGGAGCGATAAGAATCTTCCAGCATCGAGAGATCGAAGGAAAGATCAAGACCTGCACGATCAAGCGCGAAGGCTATCGATGGTACGCATCCTTCAGCGTGGAACTGCCAGACTCGGAGCCAAAGGAGGTTAAAACCTCTGTTGGTGTGGATGTCGGGATAACCACGCTTGCGACACTATCAGACGGTACAGTGATCGAGAATCCTAAAACACAGGATAAGTACGACTCGAAGCTCCGGAAAGCGCATAAAGACGTATCGCGGAAAAAGAAGGGATCGAGTAACCAGAATAAGCAGAAGATCGTCCTTGCAGGAATATATCGTAAGGTGAGAAACGCTCGAAAGGACTATCTACATAAAGCAAGCCGAATACTCGCAGATACCTACGATCGGATTATATTTGAGGACTTGCAGATCGAAAACATGGTTAAAAACCATCATCTTGCAAGATCGATCCATGATGCATCCTGGGGAATATTGATCAGTCTAACGACCTACAAAGCAGAATACGCTGGTGGAGTCGTAAAACTGGTTAATCCGAGAAATACATCAAAACAATGCTCTGTTTGCGGCTGTATCCAGTCGATGCCACTCTCGCAGAGGACCTACCGATGTCCGGACTGTGGGGCGGTCATGGGACGAGATCATAACGCTGCAATCAACATTTTGAATAAGCACGTACCCGCGGACTGCGGGGAATTAACGCCTGTGGAGATGGTCGCATGACTGCCAAGGAAGCAGGATGCCTCGCTCTTCAGAGCGGGGAGGAAGTCACCCACAATGATTCTATCAAAAAATGAAATTGACGAACTGATGAAGCTTGATCCTCCGCTTGTTGAGGATATGATCGATCCTGATACCCAGATACAGGTGAACGGCTGCGAACTCACAGTCGATCGCATCTTTGCGTTTGCGGGCGCAGGTTCTGGCTCTGGTGCAGGCACCAGCGCCGGCGCCGGCGCAATCGCATTTGAGAACAGCGAACGGGTGCTTTCGGAATGCGCCGAACTTGCATTCGATGATGATGGCTGGATCGATCTCCCGGCTGGCAGTTACAAGATCGTTTCCAGGGAGATCGTACACATCCCAAAGGACGCGATCGCGATCGCACGACCGAGATCGAGTCTATTACGATGCGCAGTGAGCGTCGAGACCGCGGTCTGGGATGCCGGCTACGAGGGGAAGAGCGAGTGCCTGCTCATCGTGTTTAATGAGGCGGGATTCAGACTGAAGCGCGGTGCGCGTGTCGTGCAATTGCTGTTTATGGGGCTTGCGAGCGAGACAGAGGGGTATGCTGGCGTGTATCAGGGGTACATGGCTCACTCCCGACATGACTAAATATCCATAAGACAATCAGGATACTTAATGATCATCACGATAAGTGGACTGCCCGGAAGCGGAACCAGCACGGTATCCGCGATCCTGTCGAGACGCATCGGTGCCGAGGTTGTCTCGGCAGGAGACATCTTCCGGAAGATGGCAAAAGAGCGGGGGCTGACGCTTGAGGAGTTCGGAAAATCCGCCTCGGATAATGAGGAGATCGACCTGGAGATCGACCGGTTCCAGAAGGAGATCGCCTCGGATGCGAGGAGTAAGGCTGCGGATGTGATTCTTGAGGGCAGGCTCTCGGCATGGATGGCAGAGCCCGATCTCGCTGTATTCGTGACAGCACCGCAGGACGTTCGGGCAGCGCGGGTTTCACATCGCGAGGGGACACTACTTTCTGATGCAGCTACAGAGATCCGGGAGAGGGAGCTATGCGAAGCCGCGCGGTATGAGAAATATTACGGCATCGATGTCGATGATCATGGGGTATATGACCTCGTAATCAACTCAGGAAACTGGGATCAGCATGGAGTTGCCAGAATCGTTGCGGCGGCTGTCGATGCACACCAAACGCATAAGTAGAGTGACACACCAGTCTCCTTACATAAAACTGCAGTTCAAAAAAAAGAGTTGAAATGAATGGACATCGATCTAAATAAAGCACTGAGAAAAACAATCAGATCCGGCAAGGTTTTAGTCGGATCAAACGTAAGCATGGATGCCGTAAAAAATAACAGCGATGCAACGGTTGTGCTTGCTGCGAACTGCCCTGCCCATGTGAGGGCAGAGATCCAGGATTCCAACACCGCTATTATAGAATACCCTGGAATGGGCATCGACCTCGGCATTGCGTGCGGTAAGCCGTTTAACATTGCTGCTTTGACCATCCTCGATCCCGGGGATTCGGGGATCATGGCGATATTCGAACCCGAAGAGACTCCGGAAACTTCCGAGACGTTGGACACGTTGGAGATCTCAGAAGCGGTAGAGACACCATCCGGGATCGAGTGATAAGCGTGGGTGAGATCAGACTTACCACAGAGGGTGTCAGGTACATCGCGCTCTTCGAGAGTCTCACAGGAGCTACGGCACGAGACTGCGTCGATGAAGGCGATCGGGTACTATATGTGGTCAGAACCGGTGACATGGGGCTTGCAATCGGCAGAAACGGCGAACACATCAACAGGGTCAAGAAATCCATCGGCAAGCCAGTTGAGATCGTGGAGTATACCGAAGACCTCGAAACGTTCATGAAGAACGCGGCGCAGCCAGCGAAGGTGGTTGGGGTCGAACGGGTGGTGCGCGGCGGAAGGCGGATCGTGTACGTGGACGTTCCCCCAAACGAGAAGGGGCTTGCGATCGGCAGGGATGGCAGAAACATCGAAAAGATGCGGATGCTTGCACAGCGGCACCACAACATCGACGAC
>JAUWGA010000057.1 GCA_030606635.1 Methanosarcinales archaeon | reverse complement strand
CCGCTCCTGCCGACCACTCCGTTTCTCATGCTTGCCGCGGTGTGCTATGCCAGAAGTTCGGAGCGGGGGTACCGCTGGCTCCTGACCAACCGCTGGTTTGGAGAATACATCAGAAACTGGCACGAAGGGAGAGGGATTCCGATGAAGGCAAAGATCCTGTCGATTGCGTTTTTAATCCTGACGATGGGGTATTCAGCTGCCTTTGTGGTTCCGTCTTTCATCGGCAAGGTTGTGCTGATCCTGATTGCGATATGCGTCAGCATGCACATCCTCTCCTTTCCGACACTGAAACCGGATGCGGGAGCATAGCCGAAGCTGCTTCTGGTTCAAAATTAATTAAATATTAAAAAATAAAAAGAGAGTCGAGGCGGGTTAGAGCGCTTCGGCAACTCTTGAGCCCCATGCTTCGGCATCCCCGAATGCAGGTTCAACATCTCCATCGACCTTAAAACTCTCGGCAACGATCTCGGCACCGCTATTCTTTAGCGCATCCTCGAGAATGTCCACTGCCTCGCAGAACGTGTCAGGATAATCATCGCTATCGCCAGGACCGAAAACCGCTGCCTTCTTGCCTTCCAGGGATGCGCCGTCCATCTCATCGTGGAACTCGATGAAATCATCCTGCAATTCGCCAGCGCCCCATGTAGAGCAACCAAATACGACCGCATCATACCCGGCGAGTTCACCGACGCTTGCATCTGTCACATTCTTCACCGTGACATCCGCACCAGCCTGCTTGAGACCTGCTGCCACATGCTCGGAGAGCGCTTCTGTGTTTCCTGTGGTCGAACCATATACCAGAACTACCTTTGCCATTGTTTATTCCTCCATGTACTTTCGGATATTTTGGATAGAGATTGAAGATGTGTATAGTAATTAGGTAGATAAATACTAAACCCTAACAAAATTAGAAAAAATGCAAAATCCTAACTTTATTCGGTTTTTTATCCACAACCAAATCTTTTTAGGGCAGATTATTTATGTACCTAAATGATAAACATGAATTAGGATAACCTAAAACAGGTGATGATATGAAGTATCTGGCTCACAGAATCGCGAGGTGCATCGCAGCCACCATTGCAGGCAGGAAACCAGCAACACTGATGAACATCTCCAATGACAATGGCGGGCTGCTGGATGCATGGGATCGTCACAGGGCAGATATTTTTATCGGATCTGAAATCGATTATTATGAGCTGAAAAGGACAGATAGAAATGCAATCGTCCTATTCTTCGATCAAAATCGGTTGAACGAACTGCTGAGAGACGAATCAGTGAATAAATTCCTGTTCGGATGCGGATATGAGTCCGATTCCATCGACCATGCATTGAACATGCTCAAACAGAGATATGCCACAGGCAGGTGCCCTCCGGAGATCGGGATATTCTTAGGCATTCCATTGAAGGATGTTAAAGGGTTTATGGGACTCAATTCCCTCCGGAATACAAAGTGCGGCATGTGGCGGGTATATGGAGACCCTTCAGCATCCGAAAAAAGAATGAACGAATACCGTCGTGCAAGGAACCTGATAACCAGGCGGCTCTTTTCAGGAGAGGATCCTCTTAACCTCATCAGGGGGATTCGGTTTTTTTGAATAAACCTAATTTTATTAGGGAAGGTTATTTGCATACCTAACGATCCATCATGGATCAGACCCGCAAGGTCAATAAATCCAAAAAGGAGGTATATAAAATGAAATCATTGAAAGACGTGGAGCCTGAAACCACTGTGGTCGTTAAGGAGATTACAGGCGGTCTGGATATCAAACAGCACCTTGAGGAGCTTGGCGTGAAAGAAGGAGTCGAACTCGATGTGGTGGCAACCGAGCCAGTGCATGTGCACTGGGGACCGATCTCCCTAACAGTGGGTGATCAGGAGGCGATCATAGCCCGCGGATGGGCTGATAAGATCTATGTGGAGAAGGAGGGGGAGGTACTCCCGCTGCTGAGACTGGAGGAAGAAGACAGAGGAACCATCAGGTCAATCGAAGGTGGAAAGGATTTCGAAGGTTTTCTTTCCGAATATGGCATCGTGAAAGGAAGCGAACTCGCATTCCTGCGTCATGTCCCAGACCGCACCATGGTGTTTGCGGTCGAGGGTGCGGAGATGAGGATGGGTGAAGGTCAGGCATCGAAGGTATTTGTGATCAAGGATGGGAAATCCACCCAGATCAACTACCTGAAAGAGGGTGAAAACGCTACGGTAGAGCGGATCGTTGGTGGAACTCATATCAAAGAGAAGTTTGGAGAGCTCGGACTCAATGAGGGCGCTGAGATCACCCTGCTCAGAAGAGAAACGCCAGCGCCGACTCCCAGAAGAGGCACCTACATACTTGCAAAGATGGGGGAGCAGTTGATCACCATCGGTCACGGTCTGGCTGAAAAGGTGCTGGTCGAGTAGATGAACACGAGCCCGATGATGAATCGGGCTCAAATACTTTAGGGGGAATGTGTCGTGTCAGAAAGAAAGATATGGGAATTTAAGAATCAAACGGTATGTACAATCATTGGACTGTCATTTGATGAAAAGGAACGGTGCGATTTTCAAGAAACTGAAACTGAGTCAGGACGGAATCACGGCTTATGAGATGCATGGGATCCTTGTTCAGGCATGTGGCACCCAGAACAAAACATCCAAACAGCTGGATAAGATACTGAAGGATCGATTTGAAGAATACAGGGGAGACATCAAGCATGGGACAAAGAGCCAGATACTCCTGCCGGACACTGGGTAAACCAGCAGGGCATCGGTCGAATGCTGGGTGACATGAATGGAGACTGTGAACTCACATCGGTTGACGCACTCATGATTCTGCAGGCGGCAGTAGGTGCCACATAGATCGTGTCAATGCCATGACCGCCCCTGTTCGATCTTGGCGCAATGGCGGCAAAGGAGAGCAGGGCGGTCGTCGTCTCGATCGATCATGCGAATGGTGTTTTAGGTTTTTACACTAAACTTATCTTTTTTAGGGTAACTTATTTCCATACCTAACATCATACTATTCTAAAACACAAAAGGAGGTGAATTATCATGGATTGTGAATGCAGCGGGGGATGCGCTCATTGCAGATGCAAGGAGCAGGCGGCGGGTGAAGAGGTTGATGAGAAGAGTGAGAAACCCGCTTGAGATAACAGGGAATGCAATCGCAAACTTTGTATCTACTCACCGCAGAGGTCGCAAGAGTTCGCAGAGACTGGTGAAAAACTCTTACGCCATCTGCGGTTAATTTTTTTGCAGAAAAACACGAATCTCACCCGCAGGCTACGTGCAAACATCAGAGATAGCCATAACTAACAATGACCGCTGAAACGAACGAACCGGACTGGAGACACGTGTGGGAAAGGATGTGGAATCAGAGAATGAGGCACCGAGAATCGGATACGACTTAGAATTCCGGGCCAAACTCGCAGAAGACCATTCAGAGATCGCTAAATACAACAATTACGAATGCGGAAGGAGATCGGAATATGGATCAATGTGGGCGTGGTCGACTTAGAAAGTGGCAGAGAGTAAAGAGTTATGAGTTGGGCGATTGAAAGATATGGAAAAGAGCATGATCTCAAAAACCAGCGCCAAATTCAGAATATACGGCGGGCAGTTCATCCCTGAAACCCTGATGCCAGCCATAGAAGAACTGACAGCGGGATACGCGAAGTACAGAGACGATCCCATATCCCCATCTAAATGTTAGGATTTTTTAAAAAGCCTAATTTTGTTAGGGTAGGGTATTTGCACACCTAACACCGTCTGATTACGTTTATAGGATAACTTGTAAGGTGAACCGAGATGTATTCAAGCGATACGAACTTGTCACAAATAAAACCAGGCATTCCCGCAAGAATTATGGGGATCGGAGGCGGTCATGGTATCAGGCAGAAATTAAACCTGATGGGCATATCAGAGGGACGCATCGTGCGTGTGATCTCCAATAGCAGTGGTCCGGTCACGATCGAGGTCGATAGAAACACGGTTTCGATCGGTCGCGGGATGGCACAGAAGATACAAGTTACTATGGTGTGATAGAATGAAAAAGAAATTATCTGAGATGGATTATGGTGAACAGGGTATCGTAACAGAGATCGAGAAAGGTCTGCAGAAACGGGTTGCCGGCATGGGTATCAGAGTCGGTAAGAATCTCAGGATGGTTACGAAACAGCCAATCAAAGGTCCTTTTGATGTGGTTGTCGATGAGGCAGAGACATCACTGGGACTGGACATGGCAGGGAAGATCACTGTGGAGGTGACGAAATGAAGATTCTTCTGATGGGACACCCCAACGTCGGCAAAAGCGTCTTTTTCAACCGCTTGACAGGAGCGAATGTCACCGAGTCGAATTATCCCGGAACAACGGTCGATTACACGAAAGGTTGGATGAAGATCGAGGGCGAGGACGTCGAGATCGTGGATGTGCCAGGGACGTTCTCTCTTGACCCGAAGGACAGGGCAGAGGAGGTCGCTGTTGCGATGCTGCACGAGAACAGGGATGCGAAGGTGATCTCGGTAATCGACGCATCCAAGATCGAACGCGGGATTTATCTGGCACTGGAGATCATCGAGGAGGGTTATCCACTGGTGATCGCTCTTAATATGCGGGATGTTGCCGAAGACAAGAACATCGTGATCGATGCTGACAGGTTAGAGCGGATTCTCGGAATTCCTGT
The DNA here is from genome assembly GCA_030606635.1 of Methanosarcinales archaeon. GTDB lineage: Archaea > Halobacteriota > Methanosarcinia > Methanosarcinales > Methanogasteraceae > Methanogaster_A. The sequence continues at coordinate 5,239 of JAUWGA010000057.1, read as the reverse complement.
GGTTTCGACAGTCGCAATCGCAGGCGAAGGGATCAAAGAACTTGTATCGAGGCTTAAAGAGGCGAAACCTGTCAATGTGGAGGATATTATCGCAAATGCTGCGAACGCTTCAACTACGGAAAGCGTGGCAGACGCGGGAGGTGCGGCATGAAACTGAGTACTGGCGATCGCTGGGATCTGATCGATAAGATATCGAAGGAGACCGTGACGTTTGGCGCGTATAAACACACGCTCAAGGATGCTATCGGGGAACTCACAGTAAAGCCAATGACCGGCATCCCGGTTGCGATCGCGATTATGTACGGTTTCTGGAGCATGTTCGGTTCGTTTGCAGGATTTTTCACAGACGGATTCTTTGTCAGACTCTTTGATGCGTACTGGCTGCCATGGCTACAGGAAGTATTCCCTGGGCAGGGTGGCTGGCTATATGCCATAATGGTCGATGCAGGCGGAATCGAGAGCGGAGAGTTCGTGCTTTCCAGTAACTGTCTGGAGTCGTTTGGCGTCCTGACATCAGGGCTATTCGTTGCAATCGGTGTCGTTCTACCTGCGATAATCATATTCTACCTGATGCTTGCGCTTCTGGAAGATATCGGATACATGCCACGACTCGCTGTCCTTCTCGACACGGTGCTGCACAGGGTCGGTCTGCACGGATATGCGATCGTGCCAACGATCCTCTCGCTCGGATGCAATGTGCCGGGTGTTGCTGCGACAAGAATTCTCGAAACGAAGAAGCAGCGGTTCATCATGATGACGCTCCTTGCCATATTCATCCCGTGTGGTGCACAGATCGGGATCATGCAGGATGTGGTGCCGGATCTTATGGGATGGATTCTGCTCTATCTGATCATCGGTTACTTCATCTTCGGTTACATCTTAAACAAGATCGTTCCAGGAAAAGCTCCTGAGTTTCTGATCGATGTGCCGCCGTACCGGAGACCGATGCTGAGTAATATCGGAAAGAAGGTAGGCGGCAGGGTCAGGGGCTTTTTCATGGTTGCGATTCCCTTCGTACTGATCGGCTGCGCTCTCGTGGGCATTCTCTACCAGCTCGGAGTTATCCAGTTCCTGGGTGATATGTTAGCTCCGGTCTTTGTCGGCTGGTTCGGCGTTCCCGCGGAGACTGCAGGTCCGCTCATCGCTGCGTTCTTAAGAAAAGACCTCGCTGTCGCGCAACTCTCTGTAATCGAGATGACCAAGTATCAGATGATCACAGCGGTTGTGCTCGTCTCGATCTACTTCCCGTGCGTTGCAACGTTTGCGATGATGCTAAAAGAGGGATGGAAAGAGTTGCTTGGATCGCTGGCTGTTCTTACCGTGGTCGTATTCGCTTATGGCGGACTGATACACCTGATAGGAAAACTCCTGGGGGTGGCATAGATGGCTGGACAATCATCCGGTGGAGCGATCTACTTCGCCATACTCGGAATCGTAACAACAGCATTCGGACTTGCAGACCTGCTCGTAACAGTCAGCGGAAGCGAGTTTGCGTACGGAGGTCTTGAGATACCAGGCGACCTATTCAGAGGCGGCTGGGGCGGGATCATCGTGCTCTTTGCAGGACTCTTCTACCTTTCAGGCATCAGGAACTTTGACGATATCCACCAGTTTGCAAAGGTTGCTATGGGAAGCATCCTGATCTGGGTAGTAGCAGGGAGCGACATCTTTGCGATGATCTCGGAATCGATACCAAGCTGGAATGAGGAGACCGGACCATGGTTCAACACACTCCCTGGCTTTATTGGGGCGTACGCACCTCCTTATGCGCCAGCCGTGCTATTGCTGCCGTTCTCGCTTGTGGTGATCTATTATATCCGCAAGAGAGCGTCAGGGGAAGTGGGGAGCGGGAATTCATCATGAGCAGAATGGAGGAGGTTCTGTCAAGAATCAAGAACGGAACCACCATCGATACGATCGTCAAGGAGCTTGCCATGAACCGGTCCACGCTCCTGGCGATGATCGAATTCATGGTGGACGAGCAGTATCTGGAGCAGGTAGACATGCACTGCTCCTGCTCGACCTCGAATCTATGCGAACAGTGCCAGTGCAGCGGCGCGGACACCGATCATGGGATGGCGATGTACACATTGACCCCGAAGGGGCTCCGGTTCATTTTATGAATTCTTAACGAAAATGTTAAATGTAGTAGGGTACCCTAATACTAATCATGCTATCCCGAAAAGCCGAGGACTACCTTGAAGCGATCCTCAATATCACGGAAGAGAAGGGACATTCCAGAATAAAGGACATTGCAGCCACCATGGACGTTAGACCGCCGAGCGTTATAGAAATGGTAAAAAAACTCGATAAAAAAAAGTTTGTTATCTACCGGAAATATGATGGCGTGACACTGACCGAACGGGGGCGAGAGGTTGCGTCGATCATAAAGGATCGGCACGATACCATCAAAGCATTCTTAAAGATCATAAGCGTGCCTGAACAGATTGCAGAGAGGGATGCATGTACAATGGAGCATGAACTGGACTCAATAACGACGAAACAGATCAAAAATCTGGTAAATTTTGTGAAGACCGCGCCAGAGTACCCTCAGTGGCTTGAACATTTTGACGAGTTTTGCATGACAGGGGAGCATCCGTGCGAGGGGAAGGTGCGGGGATCGAAGTAAGGAGATATCATCACTCAAAATCCCTCCCGGTTCGATCGCGTCCGCGCCGCCGCGTGCCAGTGCGTGCACGATCGCGCTGGTGTCGTCGGGTCGCCCGCGCAGATGTATGTGATGAGCGCGCCTTCGTGGCGGGTTTTGAGTTCAGTGAATTTGTCTTGGAGGTTCATGGGGTGATCGCCTGTGTTGTTTTTATTCATCTTGTTTTCTCAAGTATTTGCTAATAACTCTTCCAGCCTCTTCACATCCTCCCCTTTTCCCTGATTCTTGAACAACTCATTTGCAATCTCAAACTCCTTCTTCGCATCTTTTGGTCTTTTTGTTCTCGAAAATAGGATGCCAAGGTTTGCGTGAGCCTCTGCAAGATATGGATCGATCCTTATCGCTCCTCTGTACTCTTTTTCTGCCTCATCGTATCGTTCTGAGTTTTTTAACAAAATCCCAAGATTCGAATGAGCTAATGCATGGTATGGACCTGCTCTTATCGCTTCTCTATACTCTTCTTCTGCCTCATCGTATCGTTCTAAACCGTTTAGCAGAATCCCAAGATTATAATGAGATAATGCATGGTATGGATCTGCTCTTATCGCTTCTCTATACTCTTTTTCTGCTTCACCGTATCGTTCTAAACCGTCTAACAAAATCCCAAGATTATAATGAGCTATTGCAAAATCTGGATCTGCTCTTATCGCTTCCCTATACTCTTTTTCTGCTTCACTGTATTGTTCTAAGTCGCCTAACAAATTCCCAAGATTATTGTGAGCTTCTGCATAATCTGGATCTACCCTTATCGCTTCTCTGTACTCTTTTTCTGCCTCATCGTATCGTCCCAAGTCTTTTAACAGAACCCCGAGATTATTGTGAGCTTCTGCATAATCTGGATTAAACTCCGAACTCTTTCTATAACATTTTTCAGCATTTTCATAATCTTTCTTTTCATCGAATGAATTTCCAAGATAAAATAGATATTCAGCATCTTTCAATTCAACGAGAAGCGCCAAAAGAGGTGGAAGATGGTCTTCAGGTGAATAATCATACAACACTGAGTCAAGCGTGGAATCATACACATTTATATTATTAAAGCCTCTTTTCGGTTTTGTGATGAAACTGTTACTCTCAAGCCGGTTGATTGAGTTGATCCAGTTAGGTTCATCGATTTCAGTCTCAAAGATATGAGCACAAACGTTCTTTATCAAACCTTTTTTATACATGAAGATGTTTGCAGACCTCAAAAGTTTACAAGTCCACAGGATGGCTTTTTGGCTATCGTCTAAATGTTTGTATCTTTCTTTCATATCTTCATCGTCAAGAATCACAGAACCTGGTGTCCCATTGAATTGTTCTGGCTTCCATTCAACTCCGACGTCTTCTGCCAATTGTTCACCCTCTGCCTCGTTCAGTAAATAATCATTCAAATCCACAATCTTAAATCTTCTAAAAAACTCCATTGACTTGCCTTTAAAATCATCAAGCTCATCTCCGCTTCTGCAAGTTGAAAGAACGATCATCCTCTTTGATCTACCGTTAAATTTGTCTAAAAATCTTCTAAAATCAAAATTTACGTCGGCAAACTTGTTTAAATCATCGAAGAATATTAGATAGTTCTTTTTAGGTGGAAGGATGGTAAAATCTGAAAGTTTTTCTGCAGGTGGTTTTATGGCATAAAACTCTGGCAAAACTGACTTTATGGCTTGATAGGCACTTCTGGTCTTACCCGCCTTTGGCATACCGATAATTAATACATCCTTTGAATCCTTGAGATAATTCTCTATCTCGTCATCGCTCTTTTTTCGCTTATACACTTCTTTAGTTGTTTCATGAGGGTTCTGAATCCCAAAACCGCTTTGTTGTAGTTTTTTAGCTTTTTTATATAGAAATTCCTTTCTGGGATATTTTATTTTATTTATAAAAGATAGAATTTCGTCTTGAAATAGTCGCTTGACCACAGTAAGTACCACTGCAAATGTAGCACCCATTAGAAGTATTAATATTGACTTCCACCATTCAAGCGATGATATTCCAGATAAGATCTCTGGCAGGATCCTCTCCGTTTCGTTGAACATCCATCAAATTATACACACACAAGAGATAAAAAATGATCGCATCAAAGGCGTCTGCTTGTGTCATCTGATAATTCTGTCTGCCGACTTCTCTCCTCCGGATAGGGGAATTGAGGATAAAAAGTTAGCAAGCAGCTTAACCGCCCTTCACGCAAATCCCGCCCGCTTAGCAACAGAGTCCACATCCTTGTCCCCCCTGCCTGACAGATTGATCACAACAACATCCCCGAGTTCCCCGGTCTCAGCCGCCTTCTTGACATAAGCGACCGCGTGTGCTGATTCAAGCGCGGGGATGATCCCCTCAAGCCTCGAGAGCTCGAAGAACGCATCAAGCGTCTCGTCATCGCTGACATTCCTCGGCTTGATCCTGCCGATATCCGCAAGGTACGCGAGTTCAGGACCGACGCCAGCGTAATCGAGACCCGCGGCAATCGAGGACGATTCGAGGATCTGCCCGTACTTGTTCTGCAGGATCTTTGACATTGCGCCGTGAAGCGACCCGAGTTCGCCGGTACAGAGCGACGCCGAATGGTACGCGGTCTTCTCGGTAACC
>JAUWGA010000120.1 GCA_030606635.1 Methanosarcinales archaeon | reverse complement strand
TTCCCTTGTCCATAAAACCTCGGTATATTTTTCATCGATGCACTGGTTAACGAACTCCGCGACTCGCTTATTTGCACCGCTTTTAACGATTTCGTTCTCTAAGGATGAGACATATTCAGCATATCTGTCGAGGGTTTTCGTGTCGTTTGGAATATAAATAGAAATATTTTCGATATTACGCTCAGATATCTTTAGTATTTTGGAAACGTGTTGAAGGTTTGAGATGGCTACTTCCTCATCGTTGACGGAACTGTTTGACGTACCATTACTCATAATTTCTACGGTAAATGGATACTCATTGACATTACACTTCATCTCGGCATTTCCTGAGTAACCGTAAACTAAACTGTCCGTTCCACTATGACGTTCTCCTATTTGATTAATTCTATCACTATCACCTCCATAAATAGTGGAGTGGAGTCGTGGCAGTGGAAAGAGATACAAAGCTTCGAGGAGCGAGGATTTACCAGAATTATTTTTCCCGATCAAAACATTGAATTTTGATAGTTTTATCGGTTCTTTGCATCTTTTGATACCTCTGAACTCTTTGACATCGATTTCTGAAATGAATGCCCCTGCCATGTGTGGCTATTTGTCTCGAGGATACTTAAACTGCACGAAAATTGACCATATTACCTTGACTCCATCCCAAACACATTCGCCAGATAATACCTCGAATACACAGCACCAAGCGGATTGTGCGCAAGCACACGATCCTTCACCGCAAGTGTGGTCACAGGCGCATCAGAGTATTCCGTAAAGAGTATGTCGTGCCCGATGCAGAGCCCTATTATGATATTTAACGCGGTTCCCTCCGCATTCAGAATCGCTGCCTGCCCAAGCGGATTACACATCGTCTCATGCGCTCCGGGGTCCCTGATCTTCACAAGCCCGAGATCGCCTTTGTCAGTCCCGCCGACCTTGCAGCAGACCGAATGCACCTCAAAATCCCGCGTAAGGATCTCATGCACGATTTTCGCTTCTGCAGAAAGCCCGATACAGAAAGCAATCCCGACTCTCTTGAATTTCATCTTTTTGCAGAAGAGGATCAGTTCTTCGAGGCGTGTGAGTTCCATGTACCTCGATTCGACTTCGGAAGCGATCCGCATCGTCTTCTTTGCGGGCGCATAGTCGATGTCTGTCGCTGTTTTCGTGCAGTTTTTGCCCTGCCGGCAGTCCTTGCTGTCACAGAGAGCGCATTTCATATCTTCACCCCAAAGTACCGTTTATCCCTGTGCACAGTCTCGACGACCGCGCCTTGCTCTGCAAGTTCCCGCAGATACTTCGCCGCCTCGTTCCGGTGCATCCCGAGTGAGCCGGCAATCTGATCCAGCGTAAGCGGTCTCCGTTCCAAAAGCGGCAGGATATCCGCACGAACCTCGATCCGCTTCTCCGCGATGATCTCGACATCAAAATTCCCGCCAAACGCCTCCCGTATCCGCACCATCCCCTCCTCATCCACAGGCAGCACATCCCCCCGTGGCGGTCGCACAACAGTATTTAACTGAACCCGGTCAGGGTCGATTACGGAGATTGCATCCGAAAGCGCCGTTATTTCGTCAGTTCCGTCGTTTACACCCCGCACGAACATGATCTCGAGACGGAACTCGCCACTAAACACCTCCCGAAACATCCTGAGTCCTTCAATGATACGGTCCACCGAAAGACTCTCGTGCGGCTGATTCACAGCACGAAACGCGGAAATGGTGGCAGCATCCAGCGATGGCAGCACGACATCAGCGTTTGAGAGATCGCATCTCACATCTTCCCGGAACAAGAGTGATCCGTTGGTGATCACCACAACAGGGATATCGGTCATCGTCTTGATCGCATCGATCATCTCGCCGATCCCCGAATGAAGTGTCGGCTCCCCTGAGCCGGCAAAAGTGATATAATCGACGTCCTCCTCCCCCTCTGATAAGAAATCCCGCAGCCCACATAAGATCGAATCTTTCGCAATATAATCCCGCCTCTGCACAGTCTTGTTCGTGGTTCGTCCGAGCTGGCAGTAGACGCAATCGAACGTACAGGTCTTGTACGGCGTGATATCCAGACCAAGCGACCGCCCGAGCCTGCGGGACGGTACAGGACCAAATAGGTGGCTCATGTTACTCAAAGGTAAACACCCTACCGACACCGTTCTTACGGTATGCGTCCGGGAATCCCGATGCGATCTCGCTTAGATGCTGGGTGCAGTGACACGGAGAGAGGAACTTTACACCATTTAGCAGGTGATAATCGCTAAACCCGTGAAATCCTCCGATGATTCCGCATATCTTCCCGAATCCGGATGCTGCGTCCATGATCGCCCCAATTCCGGGGTGTGCGCATCCTGTGACGACGACCGTACCACTTTTCGTTTCCAGCACCAGCGACTGCTCCTTTATGGATGTGCCAAGTTCTCCGGTGGTATACACCCGATCGCACATCTTTGCTGGTTCTTGTACCTCTATCACTGGATTTTTGATCTTATTCTTAAACGGCTCCGAAAATGACGCCAGCAGATAGACCTCGGCATCGCGGTTCGTCCTGAGGATGTCGGACAAGCCGCCTGTGTGATCCCAGTGTTCATGCGAGAGCACGATCGTTGCAAGGTCTTCAGGGTCAATTTCCAGTCTTTCCATGTTGCGTAGCAAAATCGATCCGTCCCCGCCGGTATCAAAGAGTATCCGCTCACCGGATACCTCTATCAGGCAGGAGAATCCCCATTCGCTCGTAAGTCCAGTGGCAGACGCCTCCGGATATACCTCATTATCGTAGACTGTTGTGAGTTTCATTTACACACCTCTACATATTTTTTATCGCATCAGATACCGCTCCATCCGAGAATTGGCTATCCACCACCCCATACAGATCCGAAACCGTCCGCGCCCTCAACCAGACAGCTGTGACGGACAGTCACTCAATCCGGACCAAGCATACCGAGAATCTTGATCCCACGCTCGATGCAATCCATCTGGTCTCTAATGCGACCCAGATCGGTCTCGCTCTGCATATCAGCAGCGATCCCCGCGATCTTATCCGAGATGATTCTTCCAAGCGGTGATGCCCCCGCCGCAATCCCGGCTCCCGGCTCGCGCTTCTCGTTCCTATCTTCTCGCGCTCTGCTAACTTCACCCATTTCCTGCTCCACCATCTTGAAATCGCAGATCGGGCAGCCGACATTTCCTTGATACCGAAACAGCGGCGCACCGCAGCGGCGGCAGTGCTCTGCGAGCATCGTCCCGCCAAGTTCGAGCAATCTGGACATGGCATCGATCTCATCCATGACCCCCTATAGATCACCCATCTTTAAATATGATATGGTGTGGATATACCACATACAGATTGGAATATGGATGATGCCCATGTCGATCAAAGAAACAGTTGAACAATGTAATATTATTCTGGATACTATCCTGAACGATACATCGGTGCCCCGAAATATACGGCATGCAGCAGACGAAATAAAGAAAAATTTATCAAATGAAAATGAATCAATCTCATTCCGTGCTGCAACCAGCCTTAATATCCTAAATAAGATCACAAATGACCCGAACATGCCGATGCATACTCGCACTCTCGTCTGGAATCTTGCAAGCCAGTTTGAGATGATTGCAGTTGAAGAGTGATTGCATGATTGGGGATTGATCTACTATGGAGCCGGAACAAGGCGACCGGGTGCGCGTTATAACCGATTGCGTGACGTACGAAGGCGTGTTGATGCCAAGCACCACCGGTCGGATCGTGATCAAACTGGATAACGGTTACAACGTCGGAGTGGACAGTGGCGCGCAGATCGAACTAGTCGGGAAAAGAGCGCCCGGATCCGGAGAATCCGAAAGAGAAGGAAAGCGGGAAGAATGGGCTGAGAGGGACGATCTACCAACCGTTGCGATACTCTCGACTGGTGGAACCATCGCAAGCAGGGTCGATTACCGCACAGGAGCGGTTACTGCCCAGTTCACGGCAGAGGATGTCCTCGATGCGATACCGGAGTTGCGAAAGATCGCAAACTACCGCTCAAGGGTCGTCTACAACATCCTCTCAGAGAACATGCGTGCCGAGTACTGGGTCGAACTTGCGCGCGCCATCGCAGAAGAGATCGAGAACGGAGTAGATGGCGTGATCGTGACGCACGGCACCGACACCATGGGATATACAGCGGCAGCGCTGTCATTCATGATCGAGACCCCGGTCCCGATCGTTCTCGTGGGTTCGCAGCGCAGCGCCGACCGACCCTCAAGCGACAATGCGATGAACGCGATCTGTGCCGCATCGGTTGCGGTAAGCGACATCGCGGAGGTCTGCGTGGTCATGCACGGGAGCACGTCAGACGACTTCTGCCTGATCCACCGCGGAACACGGGTTCGGAAGATGCACACCTCACGAAGGGATGCGTTTAAGTCGATCAACGCGTCACCCATCGGCAGTATCGATTATCCGCAGTGCGAGATCAGGACGTTTACCGACTACATAAGGAGGGGGGAGCGGGGACTTGTACTTCGTGACAGTATGGAGCAGAAGTGTGCGCTTCTCAAGTATATACCAGGAGCGAGCCCTGAACTCCTCAGGTTCTGCAGTTTTTCAGGATATCGGGGAATCGTTATCGAGGGCACCGGGCTTGGGCATGTCGCTTCCGACTGGATCGAATTAATCGAGTACGCGGCATCCGTGGGCATCCCTGTCGTGATCACGTCCCAGTGCTTAAACGGAAGGATATGCGACCGGGTCTATGATACCGGACGGGATATGTTAAACGCAGGCGCAATCGAGGCTGAAGACATGCTTCCCGAAGTCGCACTCGTGAAACTGATGTGGTCGCTCGGGCAGGGGTGGAAGTACGATGAGATCTGTGCGAAGATGACCGAGAACATCGCCGGAGAGATCAGTGGGAGTTCTGGGTACGACTAATAGCAGCGGAGCTGCGGATGGGGACTACGTGGCGCCCATGCCCATGGACGCTTGATCAACATAACATCAGCGGATCAGATCGCTCAGACTGAGGCCGGTAACGCCTATCGCAATCAGGACTATTGAAAAGATCTTCAAGGCATTTGCGGGTTCTTTGAAGTACAGGATGCCGATGAGGCTCACGATCACAATCCCTGATCCAACCCACACAGCGTAGGCGAAACTGAGGTCAAATGTCTTTAAGACAAATATAAAGATGGTAAATGCGATTCCCCAGAAGACGAAGGTGAGAACAGAGGGAACAAGGTTCGAGAAGCCATCGGAGAGCTTCATACAGGTGGTGCCGCAGACCTCCATGATAATTCCTAATGCGAGAAGTAACCATTGCATCGTTGGTTATAGTCTCCAAAGTGTTAATATGTTCTTCTGTCAGACCCAGAAGCGCAAAGATATTAAGGCATCAGCGACTTCGATTCTTGTATGTACGCAAAGAGACTCACAGCGCTTCCGCCCTATCTTTTCGCGGCGATCGATGAAGCAAAAGAAAATGCGACCAAGCAAGGGGTCGATGTCATC
>JAUWGA010000130.1 GCA_030606635.1 Methanosarcinales archaeon | reverse complement strand
AATCCACCCATTCTATTAAATATCCGGTAGACATCGGAAAAAAAGAAGTATTCCGCGGAAATCGTCCGGGTCACGATGTTTTCATCCGCATTTGTGACGAAACGTGCGCTGCTTGCGATTATCGCATCCCGGTTCGATCTCAGTGCATCCACGCATTCGACCAGGAAATTCCGCCGGGGGCGGCTGTCCACATCAAAGAGCGCTATGTAGTCCGGCATCTTTCCGCATGCGTCGAGAGCGTCGTTTACCGCGCCAGCGCGCCGCCCGCGGTTGTCCATGCGGGCAAGCACAGCAACTGGCATCTCTTCTAAAAATTTCAGGCGGTCATCATCCCCTTCCTTAAGATCGAGGACATAAGTGACCCGGGCATCCATGCCCCCTTTTTCGAGATCCAACAGACACTCTACGGATTTTCTGAGCACAGATAGTGGCTCAAACGACGCTACCGGTACGATGACAGCCAGTTCTTCCATCACTTAAGGAGCAGGGTGATTATATCAGCACCCTGCGTGGCATTAACGATCAGGTTCAGCACGATGCCTATGAGCGCTCCTGTGATCAGACTGGTGATGATCCGGATCTTGATGATGAGAACTGCTGCTATGATTATAGATATGATCAACCCGACGCCGGAACTCGATCCGATCATCCCCAGAAGCCCGACTGACCCGGATATCCATTCCAGCAGTACCGAGACTGCATTTATTCCGAATACGATGCCTACTATCACGCCGATTATGGTGAATGTATTGTTTCCCATGGTGTCGCCCTGCCATCACTGCAATCAGTTCAGATGCACCCGATCTCCTGTCGCCATGTAGATCACGCTCTCACAGATGTTCACGGCATGATCCCCGATCCGCTCGAGATACTTCGATACGAAGAGCAGGTGTGAGATGTTGGCGAGTTTCTTCGGATCCTCCACGAGATATGTCAAGAGTTCTCTCCTGACCTGATCATACAACCCGTCGACAATATCATCCTTCTCTGCTGTCGCATAAGCAAGATCGCCGTCCGAATCGTGGAATGACTTGATTGCGGAATTGAGCATCTCACGTGTCATATCTGACATGCGCGGGATATCGATCAGGGGTTTCACGTGTGCCTCTCCTTTCGAGTATATCGTGACTCTTGCAATATCGACAGCAAGATCACTCATCCGCTCAAGGTCGATCTGAATCTTAAGTGCCGTTGCAATCGTCCTGAGATCGACTGCCATCGGCTGCTGGAGCGCAATCAATCGCAGACATGCCTTCTCGATGGTGCATGCAAGATCATCCACCGCCCGATCCCTATCGATCACCGATTGAGCCAGTGCTGCGTCCAGATCCTTAAGCGATACGACCGCATCATGAATGATCGCATCAACCATACTGCCAAGTTTTATGATGTTTTTCTTAAGGTCTTCCAGTTCCTGTTCGTACTGATTTCTGACCATTGTAACCTGTTATGTATCCAAAGTTATATTAGATAATGCGTTTGCATCAGCGCACGATCTTTGATATATCGAGTTCGAGGATGTCCTCTGCGCCAAGACGCTTCAGTTCCGGGATTAAGATGTTCACGGTCTCCTTCGCAACCACGGTCTCGACCGCGTAATATTCGGAGTTATATAGCTTGGTCACGGTCGGCAGTTTCATCGCAGGCAGGAAAGCGATCAACTCGTCGAGTTTTCCTGCTGGCACGTTCATATCCAGAAGCACCTTGCCGCGAGCCTCGATTACAGCAAGAAGCAGCGTTCGTATCTCCTCGATCGCTTTTCGCTTCGCAGGATCGTTCCAGCTATCCTTGTTCGCGACCAACTTCGTTGTCGATTCGAGCATCACGTCGATGATCTTTAAATTGTTCTTCCGAAGCGTTGACCCGGTCTCAGTGACATCGACCACGACATCCATCAGATCAGGAACCTTCGCCTCAGTAGCACCGTAAGAGAAATGGATCGTTGTAGGAATCCCGAGTCTCTCGAAATAACTTCGGGTGATGTTTGGGTACTCGGTCGTCACCCTGCTGTGTGGCTTGATCTCGGACGCGCTTTTTATTTCCCGGTCATCCGGCACCGCAATAACGATCTTGACGATTCCTGACCCCTGCTTGCTGTATGGCATGTCAGCAATCTCGATCACGTCTGCGCCGGACTCGATCACCCAATCGTGTCCTGTTATTCCTACATCGAAGTATCCCTCAGCCACGTAACCGGCAATCTCCTGCGGACGCAGGATCTTCACTTTTCCTATCCGCGGGTCGTTGATCTTTGGGTTGTACTCCCGTTCGGTCCTCTTGATCTCGAGATCCGCCTGTTTGAAGAGGAGAAACGTCTGCTCCTCAAGGCTTCCTTTTGGTATTGCTATACTCAACATCGATGTGACTATGTGGTGGCGCATTAATAATTTTCTTGTCAGCGGCGTTGATTCGTTGATCCATCCATGAGGTTGTTATTCAGTGACCACGTGGAAGAGACCATGATAAGACCAGGATAAGACCCGGATAAAGATTTATGGATAAACTGCGCAAACAGATTCGTGCAGAGGACGGAAACGTTGAGATTGCGCTTAATAATCTGAAAGATTGAAAGATGCCATGGAGCAAGAAGAGAATACCGTTATCGAATATCGTTGGCAGCAGCCACAGATCAGGGATAGCCATGACCGACCGTGAAACAGCGATGATTCTTGCAGCCGAGGATATCAGGCACCTTTTATCTAGAGGATACCCGCGTACAGGAGTCGTACGGTTCGCAAGCGATCATTACCGGCTGGAAACTCGAGATCGGTACGTGCTGATGCGTGTCGTCGTCGAACCTAAGGTTGCGGCGTTGCGTATCAGTAAAAAGATACCGTGTGCCGACATCAAAGATAAAGAGATAATGATAGATGGTTACAACGTCATCATCGCAACAGAAAGCGTGATTTTAGGAGAACCTATATTCTTATGTGATGATGGATTCATACGGGATATCAGAGGTGTTTTCAGGAACTACAAAAATCCGGTGGAGAGTGTTTGCAGACAGGTTCTTGAGATCCTGTCCGAATGCGAGCCGGATTCTGTTACCTTCCTCTTCGATGCCCAGATCAGCAAGAGCGGCATGCTTGCGCGCTACATTCGCGGACTGCTGCCCAAATACTACCTTTCCGGGGACGCACAGACATCAAAGCATGTCGATTTCGATCTGAAGCACTGCGACATGATTGTTGCAACGGGCGATGGTAATATCATCGATGAGGTGCGATCCGTGGTGGACATTCCCGGATGCATACTTGAGAAACTTGGCAAAAAGGCGTGCACGATATAGATGACGATAAAACAACGGCTCTGGTGTGTGCAGGTACCCAAACAGAGCGGCGAACCTGTTCGCAGTTTGCTTGTCGGGATGGGCGCATTTGAGAGGGACGCTGCGGTTCAGAGGGATGATACTTATCTGTATTTCCCGGTTAAACATGAAATTAAGATCGCGGATCAATTTCCGGATGTTAGACTCCTGCAGAGGGACTTTGAATGCGTGGAAAAGCAAACGTTCGGGGACATCCTCGGATTTACCCCGTCTTATGATATGATCGGGGATATTGCGATCATCGATGCCGACGATCCCGATGCAGAGGGGATCGCGGACGCCATTCTCCTGATGCACAGGCACATAAAGACCGTTCTTGGGGCGATGTCACCTGTGCAGGGCGAGTTTCGGGTCCGGGATCTCCGCGTGGTTGCGGGCGAGCCAAAGACAGAGACTGTGCACAGGGAGTACGGCTGCCGGTATGAGATCGATCTTGCACGCGTCTATTTCACACAAAGACTCGCGACCGAACGAAAACGCATCGCTGATCAGGTCGGCGGTGGGGACGTCGTTGTCGATATGTTTGCAGGCGCAGGCCCTTTCAGTATCCTTGCCGCAAAGTCAGCCAGGGCGGTGGTGGCGATTGATAAGAATCCGGTGGCAATCGAGTATCTGGAAAAGAACGCACGGTTAAACAGGATCGGTAACATGCGAATCATCTGTAGCGATGCGGCAGACGTTGCGCATGATCTCGCCCATATCGCAGATCATGTGATCATGAACCTGCCGCACTCGGCAGACGAGTTCCTTGACGAGGCGTTGACGATTCTAAAACCCGGTGGCATCATCCATTATTATGACATCAGGGAGGAGGACAACCTGTTCGATGGCGCGGAGGCTGCGATCAAGGATGCCGCAAGCGCCCGCGACATGACTGTGCAGGTTCTGGACCGACGGATCGTCAGGTCGTACTCGCCGCATCAGTACAATGTCGTGCTGGATGTGGAGGTGTGCTTGGGCTGATACGCAAAAAGGGGGATTTGGTCGGGGTTTATATGGGATGAGTTTCAATTTATCGAGCATGGGACGCGGAGAACTCTGCCGTACAGGCCTTGGACTTAAGTCCGGGGTTTAGTGACTGAAAATAGGCGCGAAAATTTGCTAACAATCAAAATTACACATTATATGTATATCAATATTGACAATATATACAATCAATTGTCATTCGATAAAAATGTATAAAATGTCAATGATATACAAAGAGTAGGTACAATGAACAATCAATCTACAGATGATATACTACATGATTCGAAAGATTATATGATTGCTGAATACCAGCGCCTCATAGATTCTTTTTGGAAGAGTGAAGACATTGGCGAAAAGCGTGTGAATTTTTTTATCACGCTTTCGACTGTTGTAGTTACTGTATTAATAGCTTTTAGGGAAAAAGAAATATCTAATCATATTGATCGAATATTCTTTTTGGGCTTAGTAATTTTGCTTCTGTTTGGAATCGTTACACTGATGCGGATTATCCATCGTAATTTAGAAAGCCATATATACTTACGAGCTGCAGGTAGGATTCGAAGATATTTCAGAGATATGGACCCACAAATTCAGCAATATCTGTTTTTTGGCCCCTTCGATGATCAACCACAGCGAAAAAAACATTGGGAGAATAAGAGCGAAATCTTTTCTTTCGGAACTGGTGGTCTCGTGGAGACAGTAGTGCTAGCAAATAGTCTTATTGTAGTAGCAATATTGATATTGTTGATTATCTGGCTATTTGACGTGGTTAATTTCAATATAAGTTGGACTATTCTAATCATCATATTCTCGATTGGCATTTTAGGTGGTTTTGCTGCATGGTACAAGCAATTAGTTTACGTAAAGCACCGTTATGATGAAAAGAGGCCAAAGTACGAAAATATCCACTTTCCATCTCCCCAAG
>JAUWGA010000139.1 GCA_030606635.1 Methanosarcinales archaeon | reverse complement strand
TTTCTTCCGCAGCACCCAATCAAGATAGTCGTCGAAATATCCGCTGTACGCCCCTGGCAGTTGCTTCATCCAGTAGCCGGGCACGAACGCCTCGCCGAGAACCTGCCCGACTCCGGTTACGGTTTTTCCTATGCCGACTTTAGCCGCTACTTCCGGGATGGCTTTCTTTCCAGCTTTTGCAAGCTTCCATAGTCCTAAGCCGGTGTAGGTTGTGGGATCATACGCTATATCTACTGCAAGACCCGCCCAGAATCCCTCTACCTCAAGGGCTGCGGACGGACTTATGCGATGCTTGACTCCGTACCGGGTGCCCTCTGTGATCGCTCCGAACAGTCGCTTATAGACTCCGGTTGCTGTGGGTTGCCTGCCTGCATCCCGCTCGGTGTCAACATACTCCTTTAGCTGCCGTATCCGGAGGATGTACCCACCGGCTGCGTATTCTCCTGTTCGGAGAACGTCAAAGATATCCTCTAACCGAGAGCCGCCTAAATATTTACCCCGCCAGTACTTCTCCTCGTCTTCAAGCGTTTGGATCCGTTCTCTCTGTGTTGGCATTGCGCATCACCCGAAAAAAGAAGACGCTGTCCGACCGGAGCCGGGCATCGCGTCTATAGCGTCACCACATCAGGAACGAAGCTGAAGGTGACTGTGTCGGTGATGATTCCGCGGATGCTATCAACCGCCCTCGACATTCGTCCATACGACTCGACCTTCGCTTCGATCAGCAGGTCATGTGTTGCGGTTGCCACCGTGGTGTCGGTCACATCGATCAGCAGAAAGATTTCATCACCGCTGCTCTTCCCTGCTCTCGCTGCGATGAAGTCTGCCATTGCCATGTTGCCGTGACGGTTGAGTCCAAGCGTGATCGTGCCGTCCGCTGCAAACTCTATCGGCTCTTTGCGATCCGAACCGCACTCCGGGACCTGCTCTATGTTTGCCGCAACGTTCCAGTTCTGGATGTTCTGCATCCTCGGGAGCGTGAGCTTTCCGGTGTCGGTGTTGCTTACGAGGGATCCGGAGCCGGTGCCTGCGACCGGGAAGTAGATATCCACGATCTGCCCTTCTGTGAGTGACGTGAACGCCACTATAGTGTCAGCTACCGGGAATGTTACGCCGGTGATCGCAGAGAGCGCACCATCCGCGTAGCCTCTTGCATACTCCTCATCTGCGATTACTACCGCGTGGGCTTCGACGCCTGTTATCTCAATCTCGTTCGCCGCTGCCTCGCCAGCTGTGACTGTGTGACTGGACTCGACATGTAGCTCATAGATATCGTACTGTTCATCTTTATAGACGCTTGATCTTACCATCTAAATCACCTCTTACGTTGTCACCGCTACATCAGGAACAAAACTGAATGCGATCGTGTCTGTGATCTTGCCGCCCTCTGCGTCAAGTGCGCGCGCTGCTCTGCCATACGACACCACTCTCGCTTCATGCAAGATATCGTAGGTCGTGTTTCCTGAATCGGTCGTATCCTTCACGATGATCATCAGATACTTCTTGTTCTTCCTCGCGGAGATGAAGTTCTTCATGTTGGTGTTTCCGCGGCGGTTGAGTCCGAGCGCTATCATGCCATCTGCTGCGAACGCCAGCGACTCTGTGCGTTCAGTGCCGCATCCGGGCTGCTTGAACGTGTTGGATGTCGCACCGTAACCCTGCATCACCTGTAACTCTATCAGCGGGATCTTTCCCACCGTCGTGTTGTTATCCAGCGTGCCTACGGTTGCAGCAAGGAAGATATCAACTATATCACCTGACACCACGGTATCGGATACTGTGATGTCTGTGTCGTTGACGTTCAGCGCAACTTCTGTGATGGTTGCCCTCACGCCATTGATGTATATACGCGTTCGTTCGAGTTTGTGACCCGTCGCTGCGATCACATCTGCGTGTGGCTTCTTACCGGTGACGGTAATTGTCGGTGACGTGGCTGTTGTCTGCACGTCGTGGTAGAGTTCGTATATCTCGTATACTTCGTTTTTGTATGTGGATATGTCAGTCATCGTTATTCCTCCCTTATTCTTCCCAAGTTGCGTTTAGGGTGAGTTCTGCGCGGATTATCGACCTGCCACACATTGGAATTGGTTTTGTTGTGATTGGTGTGATGCTATGTATATTGAAGTTACTTAGCCCCAGCGCCGGTGTTGCCATGAACACATCGTATGCTAACTCGTAGATCGTGCCGAGTGTGGCGGCGGGGTCTACGTGCGTGTTCGAGAGTACACCAACTGCGATCTGCATCGGGTCGGCAATCGATGTGTACTGCGTGTCGCTGCCACATGATCCCTCGAATGGCTGCGAGATCGTGCCGATGTAGATTGCAGGATAGGTGATCTGGCCTGTGTCGATCAGGTACCGGAGCCATGTTTTCACCGCTGCGTTGATGGTTGCGTCTGCTTGCAGTGTGGCGATTGCGGCGGTTCGGATTTCATCGTGTGTCAACATTGACATGATTATAGGCTCTTCAGATATGCTACTGTACGTGGATCGGCGAGCAGGGTTAAGATGCGGTCTATCGCTGCTTGCAGCAACTCGATTGTTAGCTTTGCGTCGTCGAGTTCAAGGAATGCGGTTCCGGGATCGTAGGAGATCACCTCAAGGGCTGCGAGGTTTGTGGCACACGATCGGAGAAGGGCGTGCTTTGATGCGTCAAAGGTTGCGATCAGTGAGACCTTCATCGTGCCGTCGATTATGGCTTCGGCTTCGTAGATGAACTGGTCTACGTCTGCATCTACCAGGTCAGAACTTATATTCTTGACGAGTTTCCTGACGAGTGCAGCCGTCGTATAAGTTACTGCCACTCAGACCACCTCTGCGCTCGTCTGTCCTGCTGCCCTCAGTGTCGCCTCGGTCTTCGCCTCGGTCAATTCTGTCTGCGCCACCAGCAGCTTCGCCCTGTGCTCTTCCATTTCCCAGACCGGAGTACGAGCCCATTTGATTAAGAACTCCTGCTCCGGGAGTTGTCCAGTCACCTGGAAGCGGTGCAGTATATCGAGGAGGGCAGGGGTGAGGATCTCCTTCTGGATGTTGTCGAGGAGCTCAAAATAGTCCTTGCGGTCTTTTTCGCTTGCTGTTAGTGAGCCGGCTACGCTGCCCCGGAGGAGTGAGACTGGGATCCTCGATCCTATGCATATCATCTGTATGCAAACCTCAAAATATTCTTTGGGATTGAGGCTGCCAATTTTTCCAGTTACCACATCGGTTCCCGGCGGCATAGTCAGTACGGTCATCGCGTTGATGTCAGTTGTTACCTCGGATATGGCGTCTATCTGCGCCTGTGCGTCTTCGCTATCCGGGGCAATAAATACTGTTAGCCCGGCTCCGTTCCGCCACATCGCCTGACCAGCTCCCCATGTCATGGATTTGAGGACTGTCAGATCGTCATAGATACATAGTAATACCGAGTTGCCATCTAACGATTCTTCCTTGAGGGAAGGGGTGCGCAGGTGTATTATGCGGCTTGCATCTATGTCCTGCTGATTGTTGCCGATGTCAATTGTATACTTGTCAAGTTCCACAGGGAGGGTCAGGTTACCGCTATCATCTGCCTTCAGTACAATCTTCGATATCCACTTCTTCGGGATCACCTGGAGGTACTGGATATGTGCTGTGGGGGTGGCTTCTTGCGCCAAGTCCTTACTACCGTCTGCATATCCTACGAGGATTCCACAATGCCCGTATAGGCGGGTAAAGAGCAGGGCACGGATCAACGGATTAATGATATGCGTACTGTATATGGCCTGTACTTCAGCGTTAAACTCCTCAAGCTCCTCGCCTTCTGCATCTGTGCAGGTAAACACCGTCACTGCGTCTGTTGCTACGTCCGCGACAATGGCGTGCGCTGCTTGATTGCGCTCGAACATTCCTTCAAGGTCCGAATCGCTTACAGAGTCTACGAACCCGGATGATGTCGTGGCTTT
This sequence comes from Methanosarcinales archaeon, assembly GCA_030606635.1. Lineage (GTDB taxonomy): Archaea > Halobacteriota > Methanosarcinia > Methanosarcinales > Methanogasteraceae > Methanogaster_A. Next base: position 832 of record JAUWGA010000139.1, on the reverse strand, counting down.
GGAGGCTGGTTCAGCTGGTGCACTCCACGGAAAGCCGAGGACTGCGCTTGCGTCCCTTGCTATTGTCTTCCTTAGGTCCTTGAATAGCTTCTTCATAGCGATTGCCTCATGATGTCGTGCTCCTTGGCAGCGGGACGGTTGCCGGGGGTGATATAAGTCTTTTGAGGTCTCGGTCTGCGTTTTCCTTGAAGTTTCTTATATGGGCGAGTCTTGCTTTCTCTGCGTCTTTGTCTTTTAATGAAGGGAGTGAGATCCCGGTATAGTATGCTGCGAGATCTGTTGCGATAGATCCCGCAAGTGCAAAGTCAGTCTCCCCGGATACCGGCAGGCTGCCTACATAATTTGTGATCTGTGCCTCGGCGTCCGTGATGAACTGAGTGATCGCAGTGTCTGTGGATTCCCACGTCTCGAGCGACAACCTTTGACGAACCCGGGCAGCGGTCGTAAGCGAGATAACCATAACCTGTTATCAGCGCTTGTATTATATAGATGTTCGCATTGTATCGCAACATTCATTGATCTTTGTGAGGTCGAGTTTGTATTCATCCCACTTTTGGATTGTACTTGGACTGATGCCTATATGCTTGAAATGATTAAACTTGCTTCCCGGCAAAAGCCATGCATGTAAAGGGTTTAGATCTTCTCGGTTGTCAAACGCAAGGCAGAGGAAGTAGTCTGCTATAGTGTTGCGTTCGATGTGGAAATCCCAGCTGCCATCCTTCCGTTTGCACGAACTCTTGATGTCGATCAGTTTATCCCTGTTACAGATCACGTCATAGCCAGGATTGTTCATTGGCATTCTCTTAACATCCTTGAATACGCGGCTCAGGAC
>JAUWGA010000061.1 GCA_030606635.1 Methanosarcinales archaeon | reverse complement strand
CCGATGCAAAAGAATTAATATCACAGCCGCGTAACTGTTACTCGGTTTTTCTATAAAATAAAGAGGCATAGCATGTATCTGAAAACAAGACTGGTTGACACCGTTCGCATCGACCCTGAGCAGCTTGGGATGCCGATTATGGCATCTGTAAGACAGGCGCTTCGCGATAAACTCGAAGGGCAGATCGACAAGAAACTCGGCGCACTGGTTGCTATCCTCGATGTGGTCGATATCGGCGACGGGCGCATCCTCGGTGGCGATGGGGGCGTGTATTATGAGGCGACATTCGACGCGCTCATGTACAAACCCATAATGCAGGAGGTCACCGAAGGGGTCGTTGTCGAGGTCGTCGAATTCGGCGCGTTCATCGGTGTCGGACCGCTCGACGGGCTGATTCATGTGAGCCAGCTGACCGATGATTTCGTATCTTATGACGGGAAGAACGCGCGTCTCGTCTTCAAAGAGAGCGGACGTGCGGTTGCGGAGGGCGATAAACTGCGTGCGCGCATCGTTGCGGTCAGTTTGAACGAACGGGATCCGCACGAGAGTAGGATAGGGCTTACGATGCGCCAGCCATTCCTCGGCAAACTGGAATGGATCGAAGAGGCTGCGAAGGAAGAGAGTGGTAAGGAAGGGAAGAATGAGTGAACAAGCGTGCAGAGACTGTCACAGAATCGTTAGTGGGCAGAACTGCCCGGTATGCGGATCAAGCTCACTTAGCAAGGACTGGAGCGGATACGTCGTAATTCTGGATCCCGAACTCTCGAGTATCGCTGAGAAACTGAATATAACAACTGCCGGAGCGTATGCGTTGAAGGTGCGGTAAGTGGCTCTTCTTCTTTCGGATCGCCTGAAATCGAGACTGAAAGTCCCGCATGGGACGCTGTATGCCGGATCCGGGCGAAAGACCATGGACCTGCTGAAGAGCGCGCCGGATTGGGAGAGTCCTGCAAAGATCATCTCTGTGGGCGATATCACGACCTGCAACCTGATCGAATCAGGCATCCTGCCCGACATCTGCATCGTCGATCATCTCACATGCAGGGCAGAGGTATCCGATGAAGTCAAAAAGCGCATCCGGCATCCGGCATATCACGAGGTCACTGTAAAGAACCCTGCCGGCACAATCACACCCGACCTTGTGACCGCTATAACGGATGCGATGAAATGCAAACGCCCCATCCGCATATTTGTGCAGGGCGAGGAGGATCTCGCAGTCATGCCCGCGGTCGTGCTTGCACCGCTCTCCTCGATAGTTATATATGGACAGCCATCGAGTGGATGTGTGCTTATCAAGGTGACCAGTGAAAAAAAAAAGGAGATACGAGAACTCTTGAATCAGATGGAAGATGATAACGATGGTAAATCGCTACGGAGGATGCTTTAATGGATATTGAGATCGTAAAGGATGAAGAGAATGTACTTTTGAACAGACGGGATATTGTATTCAAGGCCGACGGAATTGGTCTATCAAGAAAGAGTGCGAAAAACACGCTTGTGGCACTTCTCGATACCACCCCTGAACTGCTGATACTCGATCGGATGAACTCGCAGTACGGCAAGCAGGATATACTCGGATACGCCCGGTTGTATGATAATGAGCAAAACCTGCGCCAGATCGAACCCGGTTACATGGTTGCGCGCAATGCGCCAGCAAAGGAAAGCGAAGGGGGCGAGAGTTGATCATGCGCGTAAATGAATACTATACCGTAAAAGATAATAAGATCACACGTTCGAGGCAGTTCTGTCCGAAATGTGGCAACGGCGTATTCTTGGCTGAACACGCTGACCGCATGACCTGCGGAAAATGCGGATACACCAAATACACACAGAAGAAGAGCTGAATAATAAAATATCGTCTGATGGTTGCCCGATCCCTTCTGATGATGATGATGATGGTTGTAAGCTCGATCGGGTGCATCGCCCCTGCCGACCCGGCAGATGGGGGGCAGCGGTGACAACCTGCATGTTGCGACCGTGCTGACAGATTCATAGACCGGGGAGATCGTTGACGCAAAAGACCTACTATGTCTGAAAACAAGTGCGGACAGAGTAACTGCATAAGCGAGATCGAGAATGTCTTTTCATTCAGGATACCGGATGCTGGCACGTCTTTTCTGGCGGACGGCATCGTATCGCTCAGGTACACCAAGAAGGAGTCTGGCTTCGCGAAAACTCCTGCTAATCCTGAAGATGCGCGGAACCGATCACGACCGCAGGATAAAGGAGTATGCGATCATGAATCATGGAATAAATGTCATGGGGTGGGATGATTGAAATATGCTGTTATCGTATGCCCTAAATGCAAAACCCATGTGCAGATCATAGAGTACGGCGTAAAATCTACCGTGTGCCAGCGATGCGGCAGCAGACTGGATCTGAAGAAACTCAAGATCTGGCACACGACCACAGATCTTGCTGATGCGGTCTCGGTGCGCACCGCGCTTCTGATGAAACTGGATGAGTGATCCGGGGTCACCGATCAGGTCAATGAAACGCCAGGTTCAGTACCGCAAGCGTGGCAACGACCGCTTCCTCGAGCCGGACCGTCGCGGTTCCCTGATCTGGCAGGACATTTAGCGTATAGTCAAATTCCGCAATAAAACTCTTCTCTCCATCTCGTATCTTCTCTTCATCCATGATCTCCGAGATTCCCTTGTGCGGCGCGCCAAAGACCACCAGCACATCCTCTGATCCGGATTCCCCCCCGATCTTCCGGAGCAGGTCGACGTCGATGGATTCGCCACACCTGCTGGTCGCAATTCTAAGTCCCGGGGTCCGGGTCGGGGGCTGGGTCGGGGTCGGAGCCAGTGCTCTGCTCAGACTGCCTGCTCTCGCAACAGAATAGCCCCAGTATCTGGTAATCTCGTCATCATCGACAGGAACCGCCTTAAGCGGCTTATTCGATGTGACCTGCACATTCACACGCTCGCCCTTCTGCATGGAAACATTCAGAAATGCAGATCGCTTCGATCCGATGTCCACCCACGAACCGTTTTCATGCACTCTAACCACAACCCCGACACGGATATCCCCGATCTCGATCTTTTCTGCATCGGGGTGGTGCGGAGTCCGCAGCGGCGGGATCGTGCCTGCATACCGCAGATCGCCTGCCAGTGGAAAGAGGCGTTTCCGCAGATACTGCGGGGTTTCGGCATAGTTAAGAATCCTCTCGATCAGTTCGGTCTCGTCGAGATCGGGATCTCTGTATATGACGATCTTGTCCGCACGGAATACCGATGCCGCCCTTGCAATCTGCCCGATCTTTGCGGTCTTGCTGCGCAGGTCGCTGGCATCGATTGCGAGTGAGGACGGGAACAGTAGGGATAATGATCTCGGTTTCATCGGATGCATAAGTGTCTCGTTTCGGGGGTTGTAAAGTTACTCTGGTGTGGGGCTGCCCGCGCTTTATGGCATTGTGCAGCCCCGTTCACAGAGGTTTATATAGGATACGCTTTGATTTAGCCTACATGGTGCAGAGAGACCTCTGCAAGGATCGGCGCACTATTTCGTTGCTGGCTGGTCATATACGAAGCGCGGGTACCTGCGCTAGACCCAAGTGCGGTTTGCGGCTTTGAGTAGGCAGGTGATTGGGAATGAAAAAAACTACAGTCGGCTTAATAGTCATAATAGCGATCGTATCGATCGTGATATTTGCGGGATGTGTTGAAGAAGAACACGTTGAAGAAGAACGTGTTAAAGAAAAGATATCCGCAGCAGAGGATATATATAGAGCGATCTTACTTATAGAGAACGGCGCGACCCGAATTGAAAAAATACGTTTGGAAATTGGCGCGTATTCGGATGCGAAAACAAAACTTACAGCATCCGAAGTTGATTATGAAGAAGCTTTAAAAATACTCAATAACGCCGCAACAGACTATGATGATGAAAAGGATGTAATCCGGACTGCTAAAGTGATGTGCAGCTACAACTTAGATCGTGTTGCCGCGTTTCGAAATTTAATCATCTGCTCAGAGCATCTTGATAAATTAGATGCATACGTGGAAGGTGATGATTTCGCGTCGATGAGATCGGAACTTAAGCTGGCTGAAGATGCTTTGGATGACGCACTGCCTTTCATATCCACAGCAAAAGAAAAATGTTTCAGTATTGATATCGATACAGCCCCTGCAGAATCCAGAAGCGAACTGTTAGAGAATAGAATCTCGGTTGAGCAGAACGAAAAGATGATTTTGGAGTTCGGTATGTTAATATCCGGAATGCATCCGTACATCGATGGAATGGAACATATACAGAAGGCGACCAAATACATGCAAAACAACGAGTGGTATAAGGCAGAACTCGAATTTAGCAAATGTCCCGCTGACTTTTCAGAATCCAAAGACGCCCTTGCGGATCTAAAAAACTCGGAATTCACGGAAATGTCAGTTCCAGCCATAGCAAGATATGGCATTTTGACAAAAATGTTGGAAGCCTTGCCTCACTTAGAGGCTGGATGCAGATACGCGGACAGGGGCAATTTCAAAAAAGCCGACGAGGAGTTTAATAAGATTCCGGTGTTTTAAAAACAACCATTTCAGAGCATAATTATACTCGCCATGTGCGTCATGCCATCTAGTGTTGTGCGTTGTTTTGAACTTGGCGTCAATTCGAATCTTGTGTCAGATGTTTCGGGTTTTTGGATATCCGGAAAAGACGAAGTCCTGATCCGAATCGTATAAGTTGACAACCCGCTCCGGTGCAAATGGTTAAGCAATGAACACCAATCAATAAGCAAGGACATGACACGAGTACTTGCAACAGGAACGTTTGACATCCCGCACCCGGGACATCTATTCTACCTATCGCAGGCTTCCGCTCTCGGCGACGAACTGTATGTCATCGTTGCGCGGGCAAGCATGATAAAGCACAAACCAAAGCCGATTCTCCCCGACGAGCACCGCCTTCTGATGGTGCAGGCGCTTAGAGTGGTGGATCATGCGGTTCTCGGGAGTGAAACCGATATCTTTGAGCCGCTTTATGAGATCATGCCTGACATCATAGCGCTCGGGTTTGACCAGCATTTCGATGTGGAGGATCTGGAGCGTGGGTTGGCGGATTGCGGCTTCGATACTAAAGTGGTTCGGATCAAGGTATCGAACTCTGATCGGTTCTGTAGTACAAGGAGGATCATCGATCGGATTCTCGAGATTAATAAGATTTGAAAGTCAGAAGCACTGTCCCGACATACGATAGTTTGCCACAGCAGGCGTTATAATTGAATCCCCGAACACCGCAAATCACATACCAGATGAGATCATTTTAATCATCCATGTCGGACTGGATCGCGTGGGCTGCGATCGAAGGTGCCATGACAAAGACCAAACAGATGCTCTTTGAGCCCTTTGATCTTACAAAATGGGTGAAGCTTGCGATAATACTGTTCTTCATCGGTGGTAGTGGCGGTGGCGGCTCCAATTTCACCTCAAACCCATCGAGCGGCAATTTTGGGGATTTCGGTGACCCCCATTCGGATGCGGAACTGGATGCTTTTGTCGAGGAGGCGATATCAGGAGTATCGGCATTCGTAGATCAGTACATGACATACATCGTGCTTGCAGTGCTCGCATTCCTGCTGGTGATCGTGCTATTTTCATACATCTCAAATGTGATGCAGTTCGTTTTTGTCGAATCCGTGGTGAGGAACCATGTCACGATCAGGGCATACATCAGGAATAATCTGGGAAACGGTCTGCGGTTGTTCATACTGAACTGGACGCTCGGGATCGTATTCCTGATCGCCATCATCCTATCGCTGCTGCCAGCGTTGTCAGTGATACTGAAAGGCGAATTTTCCGCTATCATCTTCGGATCGCTTCTCCTGTTTTTCGTTGTCATCGTGCTCGGTAGCATAATCCTTGCGATTATAGGTTCGTTTATCAATCTGGCGATCCCTGTGATGCTGTATGAGAATGTAGGGGTATTGAAGGCGCTTTCGAAGGTGATCAGTACCGCAGTGCACAGCATTCCACAGGTGCTGGTTTACTGGCTCATAAGGGGCGTGCTTGGAGTCGTAATCGGTATCGCAGCCGCTATCATCGGCCTCATCGTGTTCTTGATCGCAGGACTCTTCCTGCTGTTGATCGGTATCGCGGCTTACATGATTCTCACGCTGCTGGGATTCGGATTTCCGAACATGGTAGTCCTGATCGTGCTCGGATTGCTCTTTGTTGCGTCCATACTGGCGCTCATATTTCTGGCAATCCTTGCAACCGTGCCGCTTCCGGTATTCATGAAATACCATACGCTCCTCTTCCTCCGGAACTGGTATGCAGATATCGTGCCGTTCTGGGAACCGGTGCCCGAACCCATGCTCGAACCTGAGTGATGGCAATCCGGAGCCCGACTCCGCGAAGGCTATTTGGGGTGTTGGGTTCGATTGGAAGTAGATTATGTACAGAACCGTACTGCTCGTCATCATAATCGCTGCATCGATCTCGAACATGATGCCGCAAGGATCGCGGGAACCGAGAAACCGCACCTCATCCACAGCATCAGCGGTCACCGTAACCGTGAATCTCAGCTCATCGAGAGTTGCTCTCTTCACGGCACTCCGGATCCGCAGGGAAGATATGGCAGGATGACATCTCTCGAACACCGCAAATCATATACCAGGTGAGATTCTTTTGGCATCCATGACCGACTGGATTGCGTGGGCTGCGATCGAAGGTGCCCTGACAAAGACCAAACAGATGCTCTTTGAGCCCTTCGATCTTACAAAATGGGTGAAACTTGCGATAATACTGTTATTCATTGGTGGCGGCGGTGGCGGCTATGATTTCAGCTCAAACCCATTTAACAGCAATTTTGGGGATTTTGGGGATTTCGGTGACTCATATTCGGATGTGGAACTGGATGCTTTTGTCAAGGAGACGGTATCAGAAGTATCGGTCTTTGTGCATCAGTACATGACATACATCGTACTCGCAGTGCTCGCAATCCTGCTGGTGACCGCGTTATTCTCATACATCTCAAATGTGCTGCAGTTCGTTTTTGTCGAATCCGTGGTGAGGAACCATGTTACGATCAGGGCATACATCAAGAATAATCTTGGGAATGGCCTGCGGTTGTTCATACTGAACTGGACGCTCGGGATCATATTCTTAATCGCCATCATCCTATCGCTGCTGCCCGCGTTGTCCGCGGTACTGGACGGCGACGTTTCTGCTCTGTTCTTTAGATCGTTTATCCTGTTTTTCGTTGTCTTCGTGCTCGGCATCATAATCCTTGAGATTATAGGTTCGTTTATAAATCTGGCAATCCCGGTGATGCTGTATGAGAATGTTGGGGTATTAAAGGCGCTTTCAAAGGTGATCAGTACCGCAATGCACAGCATTCCACAGGTGCTGGTTTACTGGATCATAAGGGGCGTGATCGGGATCATAGTCAATATCGCAGCCGCTATCATCAGTCTCATTATAGTCTTGATCGCAGTGCTGATCGGCATCGCGGTTTACATGATTCTCACGCTGCTGGGATTCAGCCTTTTTGACATGGCGCACCTACTTATGCCAGGATTATTCTTTTTTGCATGCATGCTGGTGCTTGCATTTATTATCCGCCTCGCAACCGTGCCGTTTCCGGTATTTATGAAATACCATGCACTCCTCTTCCTCCGAAACTGGTATGCAGATATCGTACCGTTCTGGGAACCGGTGCCCAAACCAGTGCCCGAACATGAGTGATGGCAATCCGAAGCCCGACTCCGCGAAGGCTATTTGGGGTCTTAAGTCAAAGTAATCGCATGTACAGAACCGTACTGCTCGCCATCATAATCATCGCATCGATCTCGAACTGCTGTGCAGAAACCAGCGGCAAGGACAACATCACCTTCACGGATGCGCCATACACAGTATACATCGAACCCGGGTCAGACGCATCCTTCAATGCCACGCTTAAGAACGCGGGGGTCGGATATGTGGACGTGAGTGTGATTGTGCGGTCGGTTCCCGACTGGATACTGGTAAACGGCACAAATAAACTGAGAGTGATAAGGAGAGGGGGATCGATGGCATATCCGATCACGATCCATGCAAACAGGGATGCAGAGCCAGGCACATACCATTTCGAGATTGCGGATCAATCGAGAATCGATAGGCGTACATGGGAGCCGGTTGACGTGCATGTGATGGGGGAAGGCGAGACTGCGCCGGCACGAATCGAGGAGGCTGAAGAGGAGGAGAAGGAGAAGATCGCAGAGATCGTAAAGAGTTCTCCCGAGCTTGGTTTTATCCGTGTGCGGTCGTATCCGCCCGCGGCAGATGTTCATCTCGATAATGTATACCAGGGCGCGACAGGTGTTGATTGGTTCTGGATCTACAATGTAACGCCCGGGAACCACACGGTTTCGGTAGAGAAGTACGGGTACGAGCGCTACACGGAAACCGTCTCCGTTTCAGAGGGGAATATGACGGTAGTATCAGCGTCCATATCTGAGATCCCTGCAATCCCGGCGGAGACCGCGCCTGAAAAAGTGCCAGCAGAATTGATACCGCTTGCAGTCTCGCTCCTTGCGGCAGCGATCATCGCAATCGCAATTCACCGCCGTAACCGGAACACGTAAGAAGAAGTGATGGTAACGGATAACAAGAGACTTTGCTCGGGAAGTTCGGAGGCTATAGAAAGGATTATCACCCCATGCGCCATACTACCCAAACAGCAGGTGGAACAATGTCATTTGGAAGCTTTATAGACCAGTTGAAGATCGGCGGCAACTTAATCGAGATTCAGGAGCCCGTATCCCCGGAATATGATGCCGCAAGGATTGCGGGAAACGAGAAACCGCACCTCTTCCACAGCATAAACGGTTGCCGTGTCGCCGTGAATCTACTCTCATCGAGGGAGGCTCTCTGCACGGCGCTCGGGATATGCAGGGAAGATATGGCAGGACATCTCGCATCCGTCGAACCGGACGGGGAGATAAGACTCGTTGCGGACTCTCCAACAAAAGAGATCAGGAGCAAGCCAGATCTTTCAAAACTACCGGTTTTCACCTATTTTAAAAACGATGCCGCCCCTTACATCACAGCAGGCGTCCTCGTGACCGAGATGGACGGGATAATGAACGCATCGATCCACCGGATGATGGTTATCGGGAAAGATAAACTCGCAGCACGACTTGTTGCGCCGCGACACACATACCTCATGCACAAGAAGGCGCTGGAGCGAGGAGAGAAGCTCCCTGTCGCAATAGCGATCGGGCTTGACCCGGTAGTTCTCTTTGCCATCTGCACACGCGTACCTGCGGGCACAGAGTTTCGTTACGCATCCGCACTCCTTGGAGCGCCGCTTGAGGTCTTCGAGTGCGACAATGGCATACGCGTGCCACACTGCGAGATCGTGCTCGAGGGATACATCGGGGAAGATACTGCGGATGAAGGTCCGTTTGTGGACATCACAGGGACGTATGACCGGGTGCGAAGCGAGCCAGTGATCCACCTAACAGGGATGATCCACCGGGCGGATCCGATCTACCATTCGATCATACCATCAGGCAGCGAGCACAAACTGCTGATGGGAGTTCCGTATGAGCCGAGAATATTAAGCGCTGTAAACGGGGTTTCCGATGCGAGAAATGTCGTGCTGACGAAAGGCGGGTGCTGCTATTTCGACGCGGTGGTGCAGATTAAGAAGCAGACCGAGGGCGATTCCAAGAA
>JAUWGA010000180.1 GCA_030606635.1 Methanosarcinales archaeon | reverse complement strand
TCCACAGCAAGTCTCATAATGAATGCGCTGCCGTGGACGCTGCTTCTTGTGGGCACATCGTTTATTCTGTCAGCCATAGCTGGAATCGTGTTGGGTGTTGAGAGTTCGTGGCGGCGTGGCGGACGGTTCGACAGATCGCTTCTAACATTCATGCTGCTACTCGACGGCATCCCATCTCTTGCACTTGGCATCACAGCGCTTACGGTATTTTGTCTGCACTTCGGATGGTTTCCGAGTACCGGCGCAATGACGCCATACTCGGGTGCAGAGGGCATCGGGCATATCGCGGACATCCTCAGTCACCTTGTGCTACCGCTTGCAACGCTCACGCTCTCTATGATCCCTGGCGATTATCTCCTGATCAGAAACAGCATGATGCTCACGATTCGCGAGCCCTACGTGCTCACAGCCCGTGCAAAGGGCATCAAAAATCGCAGGATAAAGTATCTCCACGCTGCAAGGAATGCGATACTCCCGTTCGCAACAAGGATCGGTATCAGGATCGCATACCTCATAACGGGCGCGCTTTTCATCGAAACGATCTTTGCGTACCCCGGACTCGGGCTTCTGACGTATCATGCGATATCGAACCGTGATCTGCCACTGATGCAGGGGATTCTCACGGTATCTGTGATTCTGGTACTCCTGATCAACATTGTTGTTGACCTGATGTATAAAAAGATCGATCCGAGGGTTGGATATGCATATTAAACCATTCCAAGAGTTTGCAAAGGATAAAATCGGTGTTGCCGGACTCGTGCTAATCTTATTCCTATTCACAACAGCGATCCTTGCCCCGGTAATCGCACCACATGATCCATGGGATTACTCAGCCCCATCGTTCCAGCCGCCATCGAGGGAACACCTGCTCGGAACCAATGATATCGGTTATGATATTGCAAGCGAACTCTTATGGTCACTTCGAACCTCGATTCTCTTCGGAATGGCGGTTGCATCCATCACATGCACGATCGGGCTCGTACTCGGAGTCTCTGCCGCGTTGATCGGCGGGATGTATGACATGACCGTCATGAGACTCGCTGATGCCCTGCTTGCGATACCAACGATCATGATACTGATACTGATTGCGGCGTACTTCAAGCCGTCCACCACCGTCCTGATAATCGCGCTCTCGCTTGTGCTGTGGCAGACCATAGCAAGAGGGGTGCGGGCACAAACGCTCTCGCTTAAGACGAAGCTGTACGTGAAAGCTGCAAAGAACGCGGGCGCACCGACGAGCCATATCATGTACAAGCACATCATGCCCGAACTCTTTCCGCTGTATGCGATGGGTTTTGTCACAAAGGCACGGATCGCAGTCTTCATGGAAGCAGGCTTATCATTCCTCGGAATATTCGATCCGACCACAAAGAGTCTTGGGATCATGATGAGTTATGCGATGCGCTACCTGTATCTCGATGTCTGGTTCAACTGGCTGCTTCCACCGGTTTTCGCACTTTCACTGCTTATCGTCTCGCTTGGACTCATAGCTTACGCGATAGAGGAGATATTCGATCCGAGACTGCGGAGGAACAATGCCACTTCAATTTAAGAATCTGAATGTGCAGTACGGGATATCAGGTTCGCCTGATGACCGCATAACTGCTCTGGACAACATATCCATTAAAATAAATGAGGGCGAGTGCGTTTCCGTGGTCGGGGAGTCGGGTTCCGGAAAATCGACGCTCGCACTCGCATCCATGAAACTCCTGTCGCCAAACGCTGTGATGGCAGGGCAGGTCCTCGTGGGCGGCACCGATATATCCGGTCTTTCCGACTCAGAGATTGAAACGATCAGGTGGAATGAGATCGCTATCGTGTTTCAGAATTACGGGGACGTGCTAAACCCGGTTCACCGGATCATCGATCAGGTCGCCGAACCGTTGATCAAGAACGGGGAATCCCGGAGTACCGCACGGGACCGGTCCGAAAGGATGCTTGATTACTTAAAGATAAAAGAGGGGCGCGATGTCATGTACCCGCACCAGATCAGTGCCGGTGAACGCCAGCGGGTCCTGATGGCGATGGCGCTGATCACAGACCCGGGAATCCTCGTACTCGACGAACCTGTTGCATCTGTCGATGCGATCACGAAATCGTACCTTGCGAAGGTAATACGCGAACAGGTGGACGCAGGGAAGGCTGTGCTCATGATAACCCACGACCTCTCCTTTGCGCCCCTCTGCTCCGATCGCTGCGAGGTGCTCTATTTCGGGAGCATTCTCGAATCCCTGCCATCCCATGAACTCCTGGACGCGCCACGCCATCCGTACACCCGTGCGCTTGTCCGGTCGTTTCCGATGATGGAACGTGTTAAGGACCTTGCAGGCGTGAGAGGAGTTCCACCATCCATGTTTTCCCGATCCAGCCCACGTAGCAGCTGCATCTTCCAGCCGAGATGCACGCAATCGATCGGTGTCTGCTCGCAGAAAGAACCGCATCCGGTGTCGAGGCGGTCTGATGGCACCGACCGGGACGGCTATGTCGTCTGCCACCGCGGCGGCATAGCGACCATGATATCTGTGAAAGACGTCTCGAAGTCATACAAAGACCTCAGGGTCTTAAGCGATGTCTCTCTCACCCTCGACGAGGGCGAGATCCTTGCACTCGTGGGCGAGACCGGCTCTGGGAAGACCACGCTTGCATACTTAATCGCAGGCACGATCAAGCCGGACGGCGGGGAGATTCTCTTTCGAGGAAGAGGGGTTTCGGATATCGACCGGAAAGAGTTTGCAAAAACGGTTGGGAT
>JAUWGA010000019.1 GCA_030606635.1 Methanosarcinales archaeon | reverse complement strand
TCATACTCGGGATCGCTCCTTGCGCGGGTCCTGACGCCCCATGATGTTGTGAACTCACCGCTCTCCATCCATTTGAGGATGCTTTCCGCTTTATCCGGTTCGATGATATCGAAAAATACCGGAATGACAGCGTTAACGGTCATATCTTTCTTTAACGTACCGTCTGGCTGTATCGTGTCATACAAAAACCCGTTCGCTTCGTCCCAGTACCGCTCGATTATGAGCGACTTGAGTTCGTTGTAGCGCACCATACACGCCTCTGCGAGATCGTCGTCGCCGAACTCGCTTGCGATCTCTGCCCCGCACCTGAATGCATGCCCAAATATCGCCTGAACATCGACACCTGACTTTCCCCGGAAGTACGAATCCATCCATTGTGTATCGATAAGAAATCCCTCTGGTCCGTGCTCGATCAAACCATCGCTGTCGCGGTCTGCCTCCATGCACCAGCCGAGTGCTCTTACCATATTGTCGTAGAGATACCTGACGAAATTCTCGTCCCCCGACCATGCGTAATAATCATGAAGCGCTATCACAAAGAGCGGGGTTGCGTCGACGCTGTAGTAGTAGATCGATCCGTCCATCCTGATTTCATGCGGAATCTCGCCCTTGTAGAATGGAACCCTCACGTCATCATCGCCATCGGTCTTTGCCTGGAACCGTGCAAGCAGCGCGAGTGCGGATTGTGATGTCTGAAAGTCCCCTATGCAATTACTCCCAAATACAGTCCATGCGATATCCCTTCCAAAGTATATAGGAAAATGCGGCAGCCCAGCCATGAATCCGAGACCGTATCCGTGCTGGTAGTGCTTCAGAAGCAGCATCCCGATACTCGAACGGACGAAAGCATCATCGACGTCCTTAATCCCTGATTCAAAGCGCAATGCCGTCTGCAGATAGTCGGTATACGCTTCTACCGTAACGTCCAACAGTTCTCTGGTTGAACCGATCATCTCTTCATACTCTTCGATCAATCTGTGGTATGTCGCATCGCCACCAGCCAGCACAAACCTGATCTCAACCGTGTCTCCTGCATCGATCTCGATCTTGTAGCTCATGATAGAACTGCCCACACAGTGATCCCTGGGGCCGGGAAATCCGCCACGATCCTTGCATTTGTTGATATCGGTGACATCGCAGCACACATACGCAGGTTCACGATCCGAGCCAAAGAGCATCATCCAGTTCGGTCGTTTATGGTGGCGCATAAGGATCATTCTCCTGCGTGCATCATACGTTCCGAGATATTTTTTCTCCTTCCACACATCTCCGGTCTGTTTCAGTTCCCATTCGAGATATGTGACCGGATTTGCTATAAAATTAAATGATACTTTCGCATCCCCCCTATTCTTAATCTCAAAGATCCAGCAGACGCCTCTTTTGAATTTCGGGACGAAGACACACTGATCGATGGACAGTTCCCCGATCTCAAACGTTCTCTCGACATCGCCGCCGAATGCAAACTCCTTGCAGAAGTCAGGCAGCCAGTCGATCGTTACCCCATCATCCCATGATATGCCAAAGTTCACAGCATCTGCGATCTTAAGCGGCAGGTTCCAGATGCCGTTCCATCTACCTTCGAATCTCCCGTTTTTATGAGCGATGACGTAAACCCTCAGACCGGTAGTGAGGACATCCGATTCAAATGCTTCTCTTTCACGCCATTTCATCGATTCCATCATTGAACACTCCCGATTCATGAGTACTGTGTAAAAGTGGCAACACTTCTATATTAGCTCTTTGTAAAGTTTGACGTTGCAGGGTGCAAGTGGCGTGAGCGGGTTCCGTGATCAGGCCATACCATCCGGAACGGATCAGACCGGTGTTCACGTTAATGGAAATGACGCATGCGACATCGCATGGAGCATCAGCATCCTCCTCGATGATATGGGTGAGGTGGCTCTGAGGGGCAAGAGGGCGAGAAAACTGGTGGAGCGGCATTTCACGCGGGATATGGTGGCAGATTCGACAATAGATGTGTATGATGATGTTGTGGCGAACGGCAGAAAGTATTAAAATCATTGAGTCATGATCCTTTATCCCGATGAACGAAGAAAAAACTAGATATTATCTCGATAACAAAAATCGTTTTGTTATCGAAAACTATAACTGGGCTGAACCATTTTCCAGTTTTTTCCCGGGCATAGGGGGGAAATGGGGGGTTCCATTATGGGGTTATTATGTCAATAGAGTGCAGGCTATATCCAGCATGGGGGTGAGAGATAAGGATAACGCAATAATGGAATTCTTCTCCTTTAATAAAGCCTGCCAGCTGGTCGGAAATCAGGGATTCAGGACGTTTTTAAAGACCGCCGATGGTTGCTTATATGAACCTTTCAGACCGTCTGAAGATGAGAAAATATCTCAGAGAATGATAATTTCTGCAGAAGAATTAGAGTTAAGTGAAATTAATAACGATTTGGGCATACAAATAACGCTAGATTATTTTCCACTCGTGAATCTGCCGGTTGCAGGGCTTGTAAGAAGAGTGAGTATCAGGAATCAGAGGAAGAAACGGTTGAAGATAGAGTTGATCGACGGTCTGCCGCTCATATTGCCGTTTGGCATGAATCAACACTGCATAAAGTTTATCGCGAGACATATCGAAGCGATGATGCAGGTGGACACCGTCGATGGGACACCGCTTTTCAGATTGAAACAGGTCCCGCTCGATACCCCGCAGGTACAGAAGGTCGAGGGCTGCAATTTCTATTTTACGTTCTTATCCGACCGGAGTGACATTCTCAAGGATAGCTATGCAGTAGATCCCGAATCAATCTTCGGCGTATCCGGAGGGTTTGAGTATCCATGGATATTTGAGAAGAATGGTATAGAAAAAATATTAGACTCTGACCAGATGTATGAGAATAAGACTCCGTGCGCCTTCACGTTGCTCTCTCTGGATATACCCGTAGATGATGAGCTAGTATTCTATTCTATTATAGGCAATACATCCTCTAAAGAAAAACTGAAGAATTTTAAAAGTTATATTGTGAAGAAGGGGGTTATAGAGGCGAAAAGGGAAGAGAACAGGAGAATTATCAGAGAGATCGAGGATAACATAGCAACGGTCAGCAGTGATAAGAATTTTGACAGTTACTGTGCTCAGACATTTCTGGACAATGTTCTGAGGGGTGGGCTGCCTGTTGTATTTAAAACCCAGGGAAGTAAAAGCATATTCTACCTATATTCAAGAAAGCATGGCGATCTTGAGCGGGATTATAACCATTTTGTACTGGAACAGACGTATCTATCACAGGGCAACTCGCATTTCAGAGATGTCAATCAGAACCGCAGGAATGATGTCTGGTTCAATCCTCTGGTGGGGGACAGTAATATCATCACGTTCTTCAACTTGATTCAGACCGACGGGTTCAACCCTCTGGTTGTCAACGGACTTACCTACACGGCTGAGGATGTACCTGCATTAAAAGAATGGCTCGGCAAGATTGTAAAAGACCCGGAATCGCTAAGCGATCTGTTAGAAATGGTTAAGAAGCCTTTTACGCCAGGCGAGTTCATAATGAAGATTGAAGAGACCGGATCCGGAATATCAAACTATGATGAGATCGTTGCTGCAATGCTCTCGTTTTGTAAGGAGAATGATGTGGGAGAGCCGCACGAGGGTTACTGGATAGATCACTGGACCTACAACATGGATTTGATCGATAATTTTCTGATGATCTTCCCGGATAGGCTGAGAGAGATTCTGGTGGATAAATATGTTTATACGTTCTATGACAATCCGGATATCGTTATGCCAAGGAGCAGGAAATACGTGCTTGTGGATGGGACGGTAAGGCAGTACGGTGCTGTGATACGTGACAGGGACAAAATAAATCTCATAAACTCGAGGAAAGAATACCCTTGCAGGGTGAGGACAGAGTACGGCGAGGGTAAAATATATTTAACAAATTTATTGGTTAAAATATTATCTATTATTACAAATAAAATATCGTCACTGGATCCGGAGGGAATCGGTATAGAGATGGAGGCTGATAAACCGGGCTGGTATGACCCACTGAATGGTATGCCCGGACTCATGGCTTCATCTATATGCGAGACCCTGGAACTTATAAGAACCTGTTCATTTCTCTCTGATGCCATCTCGACGATCAAAATGAACGGTGATGAGTCTGTATCTCTCTTTGAGGATTTGTATATCTTTATCATTGGTCTAATGGAAGCGATCGAAGAACGATTGAATTCGGTGGATGAAAACAGGGCTTTTGTATTCTGGGATGAAAGTCACAGGATAAAGGAAGAGTATAGGGAGAAAACCAGACTTGGCGTAAGTGGAAAAGATGTGAAGATGAAGATATCCACGGTAAAAGACTTTTTAAATAAATCCATTAGATTACTGGACAGTATTTTTAGCGAGATGCCTCGAGACAAATTGTTTCACAAAAATGGGGTATGCTATACCTATTTTTTAAACGAAGTCAAAAGAAAAGAGATATCATCACCTGGTTCGGGTTCTCCGCTTGTTACTCCATTGGAGTTCAAACAGAAACCTATCTCGTTATTTCTGGAGGGTCCTGTCCATCTGTTAAAGGTGAAAAAGGAATCAGCCAGTGAGATATACAGAAGCGTTAAAAATAGCGGAATATATGACGAAAAATTGAGGATGTACAAGACAAGCGAATCCATAGAGAGAGAACCTTTCGAGATCGGACGGGCAAGGGCGTATCCCCCCGGATGGATAGAAAATGAATCCGTCTACCTGCACATGGAATATAAGTTTTTGCTTGAGTTATTGAAAGCCGGGCTTTACGAGGAGTATTATGAGGAGATCAAGAATACGATGATGCCTTTCTTAAACCCTGAAACGTATGGACGGAGTATACTTGAGAATAGTTCATTTATAGTGAGCAGTGCTTTTCCGGGCAGTAAGCTTCACGGCAGGGGTTTTCAGCCAAGGCTAACAGGGGCATCAGCAGAACTTCTCAATATGTGGATAATCATGGTTGCAGGAGAACATCCATTCTTTGTCGATGGGGTGGTGGGGTTGAAATTGAGACTCGAACCAGTACTTCCGGGCGTGTTCTTCACAGAGAGAGAAGAGGTATACCAGACTTATGATGGTGAGGGCAGGACAGTTGAGGTAACGGTACCTGCGAATTGTTTTGCATTCAAGTTCCTCGGCAAAACGGTTGTTGTTTATCACAATGACGAGAGGAAAGATACCTTTGGAGAAGATAGGGCAGGGATTGCTTCCTATATTCTGAAATATGCCGATGGAGCGACCTGTGAATCGCAAGGCGAGGTACTCGATACTCCGCTTGCGAATGATGTGAGAGAGGGTCGCGTGGAAAGAATAGATGCATTCTTACATTGACATTCGATCACTTAATGAACTGCCAAAAATAAAGGCTATTTCAGGAATCCAGACCATGCGAACCATCAGATGGGACAGCGGCACGATAACCACGATCGACCAGACCCTGCTGCCTTCCGAGTACAGGGCGATCGAATGCAAAACCGTCCATGCACTCTGCGAGGCAATCGTTTCGCTCCGCATCCGGGGTGCGCCCGCGCTCGGTGCTGCCGGTGGCTACGGGGTCGCACTTGCAGCGCATACAAGCACCGCAGGTACGTTTCGAGAGTTCATGCGTGATCTTGAGATCGAATCAGACCGGATCAGAAAGACGAGACCGACTGCGATCAATCTTATGTGGGGTGTCGATCGCGTGATTGCTGCTGTCAGAAGATCGAAAAGCATCGATGAAGCGAGGAGAATTGCACTCTCTGAGGCAACCGCAATCGCTGATGAGGACGTGGAACGAAACACGCGGCTTAGCAAACACGGAAGAGCGCTCTTTGAGGATGGTGATACCGTGCTGACGCACTGCAATGCAGGCAGACTCGCGTGCGTGGACGTTGGGACTGCGCTTGGCGTGATCCGGGCGGCGGTAGAAGGGGGGAAGGATATATCTGTCATCTCGTGCGAGACCCGCCCGCTCAATCAGGGAAGCAGGCTCACGGTCTGGGAACTGATGCAGGATAAGATACCAGTCACTCTGATCCCGGATTCTGCCGCAGGCTTGATGATGCGGAAAGGATTGATCGACAAGGTGATCGTTGGCGCGGATCGGATCACGAAGGATGCGGTCTTTAACAAGATCGGGACGTATACCCATTCGGTGCTTGCAAAAGAGCACAATCTACCGTTTTATGTTGCAGCACCGCTCTCCACGTTCGACCCTACCCGGCTTGAGCGCGACGTCACGATCGAAGAGCGGGATCCCGACGAACTGCGGCGCATCCACGATGTGATGCTTGCGCCAGCGGATGCCGCGGTGTATAATCCCGCGTTCGATGCAACGCCTGTGGGGAACGTTACTGCTGTTATCACTGAAGGAGGGGTCGTGTATCCCGATGAATCCGAATCGTGGAATGACCTCTTTTCTTAGATTCCTTCTCTGTATATCAGACCGATTGCCCTGTATTGGAAGATGAATGCATACGGGGCTATCACCAGAATATACGCCAGGGATCCTAAAATCGGAATAAATTGCACGAGCACCCCGACCACTGAAAACAGCATTGCTATAACGATAAGAACAATATACCAGATAATGTATCTGCCCCAACCGATCGATCCGATTATGCGTAGAATCTCACCGAACCTGAATGCTGCTCCAAGTTTGCCTGTATGCGCCATATTTGCAATTCCCATGTTCGCAATAACCGATATGACTATCATCAGGAGAACCCCGAGCAAGAATAACCCGGACCCTGTTAAAAGGGTGATAACGGATGCGCCGCTACCGATCATATCATAAGAAGGGATCGAAGCGATAGCTGACGTTAGGGACTCCCAAACAAATAAGTTACCCAACGTACATCCTGAAGTCACTAAACCCCGGACTTAAGTCCAGAGCCTGTACATAGCGATTTCCTGCCACTCATCTTACCGTTGTGCTCAAGATTAAGTTCATCAGTAACCATACCAACGAGGATATTGCGAGACTGCCATATTGATCGCGTGAGTTTCATGCATTCGCGATGGAGTCGTCATGATATTTAAAACCAACGCAGATTTCATAAGTGTTCGTTAAGTGATCCTGCTATACAATGCAGTACCTCTTAGTGATGGTGGTGTGACGCTCCCGGTATATTATTACTTGTGAGCTCCCTAACCGGAAAATAACAAAAAGTCCCTCTCAGATCACCATAACATATAAGTATCAGCCACTCGATGACCCTGATATGATCGCATCTGCCACTAAAAAAGCTGCCATTGTGTTATTTTTGATAGTGGTTATAGTGGTTGTACTGGTGATGTTTGTCAATGCCGGTGCAGATGAAACGCAACCGCAACCCGATTCGTTCTGTTTCCGCTTTTACGGGAATGTTAGCATAGGGGGCGCGCCTGCGCCGGTGCAGACCACCCTCCTCGCAAAGATCGAGGATAAGACCTGTGGCGTCACCAGCGTCACAACAGCTGGACAATACGATCTCAATGTATTCGCGCATCCCGATACAGAGGACTACATCTCATTATGGATACAAACACCATCAATGGAATGCGCAGTACCGGTGGATCAGAAACGGACGCTGCCCATGAGCCGGGAGTGCATGCTTGACCTTACGGTCGCAACCGATGATTCCGATCACAGGGTTCTGCAGACTGGAATCTCCGCTGACCTGCAGGCGGCATCAGTAGCGGCAACCCCCAATTCTAATACGTCTGTCAATGCCACATCAGAGCCTGCACAAGGGTATGATCCGCTGCTCTATGATGTGGTGATCAATGAAATCATGTGGGACGAGAAGGAGTACATCGAGCTATATAGCACGCTCGATCGTACCATCTGCATCGGAAACTGGACGATCACGAGGGGCGTGGGCGCGGTCAACGACACCATCGATATCACAATCGAACCGGGTGCGATCATAGCATCGCATGGCTATTACCTGATCGCGGAAAACGATGGCACAACCTGCAAACCGGATCAGATCTCAAACATAGCCCTTAAAAACAGCGGAGAGGTTCTGCAACTCTTTAACGGCTTTCCACCGATCTCGAAAAGGGTTGATATCGTGAACCGGGATGGGAACTGGTTTGCCGGGAAGAACGACGCTGTCGGACAGTCTATGGAGCGAATCGAACCGGTGGATGGCACAAATCCGGATAACTGGTATACCTCACTGGGATATGAGTGTGGGCGCATCGGAACGCCAGGGGTTGCGAATTCCATTCCGGACAAGACCCCTCCAAATATAACACTTGTCAACGATTTTATCGGCGTGAACGATGATATCGTGTTCTCTTTCAATGAACCGATCGACATCCCAACATTTTTCATATCGGTGGTCGGTCCTTACCACGGTGTGATACTGAGGTACACCATCACCTGTGGCGGATCCGGGCTGGGCGCTTCATTCGATCCGGACAATCCACTTCAGGTCGGAGCATACAGCATCCGTGTGAAATGCAGGGATCCGTCCGATAACCTTGCAGAGCAGGATTTCGTGCTGACGGTCGTGGATCCGGGCGAACCCGAACCCTCACCCACACCTACCGCTACGCCCACCCCCACTCCGGCGCCCTCGTCCACTCCGAAGATCGTGATCAACGAACTGATGCCAAACCCGATAGGGACTGATCGTGGAAACGAGACCACTGAACTGTACAACTGCGGCGATGATTCGGTCGATATCGGTGGCTGGGTTCTCAAAAACGAGGATGGTGCTACCTACAATATTCCTGCAGGCACGACCATCGAGCCGGACGGATATTACCTGACAACGAAGGTACAACTTGACAACGGCGACGGACAGGTGTTTCTGTACCACAATGGCGGGGAGGTTGACAGCAGCATCGAATACACGCATTCGACAGAAGGAATATCGTGGCAGCGGCGAATCGACGGGTTCGATACCGACAGCGATGGTGACTGGACCGAGCGCGATTCCACGTTTGGGCTGTCCGGGTGACGCCCCGGAGTGGCGTGAACCTACGAGAACGTATATTCACCCCCCCGCATCAGGCAGCATCTGAAAATCTACGATCTCCGCCGATTACATTTATACGTCTTGACCAGCATATTCAATCGGTGGTAACCATGAGATACGAGATCACAGGGGATAACCTGCAGATTGTCACGTTGCATCTGGATGGAAACGAGATCGTGTACGCCGAAGCTGGCGCGATGAACCACATGAGCCCGAACATGCAGATGGAGGCGAAGATGAAAGGCGGGCTCTTTAGCGGGATCAAGCGGAAACTCAGTGGGGAATCTCTCTTTCTCACCGAATTCACACCTGCCGGCAGCAGCGGATATGTGGCATTCGCGGGAAATGTTCCAGGGAGGATCAGACCGATCGAACTGCACGGAACCGAGTTTCTTGCGCAGAAGGATGCGTTCCTCTGTGCGGAAAGCGGCGTTCACCTGGATATTGCGTTCACGAAGAAGCTCGGAGCAGGATTCTTCGGAGGAGAGGGTTTTATTCTTGAGAAATTCAGCGGAGATGGAACGGTCTTCATACACGCGTGCGGAGACTTCGTCGAGATGGATCTCTCGGAAGGCGAGTCTGTGAAGGTCGATACAGGCTCGGTCGTGGGATTCGATGCCACTGTCGGGTACGACATCACGAGTGCTGGCGGGATTAAGACGTCGCTCTTCGGAGGGGAAGGGATATTCTTGACAACGCTGACCGGTCCGGGTCACATCATCCTCCAGTCGATGACGATCGCAAATCTCGCATCCGCGCTGCGGGCATTCCTGCCAGCAGGCAGAACGTCCGGTTCGACATCGAGTGGACTTGGAGGGCTTCTTGGAGACTGAGGGGCGGGGGTTGCTATGTTCGGGCTCTGGTGCTTGGGTGTGGAGTTTGATAACTTTGGATAAAAAAGGAGTGATGCATAAAATGGCAAACATAAGCGAGATAATCAACGTAAGGATAGCCGTAATCCTTGCTCTACTGTTGTTGGTATTTTGGATATGGTACTCGTGGGGGTCCGGATCAGAATGGGTATCTAACCTGTTGGGACTGTAATCAGCATCAAAATGGATGAAGATGAAGAGAGAACTGGTGGGAAATGAAATCGTATAAATCATGCGCGGGAACAGAAGCATCTGGAAAAGGCTGAACGGGCTACAGAGGTTAAAAAAATTCATCCCCGGTTATTGTGGAGAATGATGGGAATGGTTCCTTTGTGGTAGATTGTCTTCCATTTCAAGGATGCTATACACAGGGAACACGCTGGAGAATTCCGCACCATTAGCCGCCACAGCCCCGCCATCATAACGTTTATCACGGAAGCGTCCAGATGGAGTGGCATGATCATCTTCTCAAAAGTACTGGCAGACCGCGCTACAGTCTGGGAGGCGATACGTGCGAGAGAGTTAGCATGTGCAGAGGCGCCCGATGACTTAATCAGGTTCTCTTCCGAGGTCAAGCCGGTCATAATGTGGAACATCACGCGTGAGTGTAATCTCTCGTGCAAACACTGCTACATGGATGCAAGGTCGAAACATCCCGACGAATGGACGCTCGAAGAAGGAATACGCTTCATCGATGAGATGGCTTTGTTTGGCGCACCGATACTCATCGTAACAGGGGGAGAGCCGCTCATCAGTGAGAATTTCTTTCCCTTTGCCTTCCACGCAAAAGAGAAGGGTGTTCGCATGGTGATATCCACAAACGGAACACTGATCACGCCAGAAGTGGCTGCGCTGCTGGCAGAGGCAGACATCAGGTATGTCGGGGTTAGCGTGGATGCAGCCAATGCAGAGATGCATGATTCGTTCCGTGGCGTAAAAGGGGCTTTTGACCGCGCGATGGAAGGGATAAAGAATGCGAATGAAGCAGGACTTAAAACAGGGCTCCGCATCACGATACACAAGGAAAACTGGCAGGAAGTTCCGAAACTGCTCGATCTCTGCGTCGAGAAAGGGATCGACAGGTTCTGCCTCTACCACCTCGTGCCAACCGGGCGCGGTAAAGAGATCATGGAGATGGACGTCACGAAGGAGCAGCGGACGCAGGTGCTCAAACATCTCTATGACAGTGCAATCGAACTTCGGGACAAGGAGATCGAGATATTGACGACGGATTCGCCGATGGATGGCGTATACATCCTTGAACGCCTGAAACTGGAGGATCCTGAGCGGTTCGATAAGGTCAGGGAACTTCTGACGATTTCGGGTGGCTGTTCGATCGGAAACAAGGTTGCGAATGTGGATTATCTTGGAAATGTGAATCCGTGCCATTTCACACCGCAGATGTCGGTGGGTAACGTCAAAGAGCGTCCGTTTAATGAGATCTGGAACGAATGTCCGGGAACACAACTGCTCGAGATTCGGGAGCGGAGGATGACGCTTGCGGGCACGTGCGGACGGTGTGATTATCTGGATGTCTGCGGAGGCTGCCGACAGAAGGCGTATTTCTACGGGGGCGATTTCTATGGCGGAGATCCGACCTGTATCTACGATCCTGACAAGAAACGGCTGGAATACGAGTTATTTTAGAGATAGCAGTATGGGCGTATCTTTCATCGGCGCAGGTCCTGGCGATGCCGGATTGATCACAGTCAAGTGAAAGGGACTGATCGAAGACGCGGACACGGTCGTATATCCGGGTTCCTCGATCAATCCGGATATACTTGAGTTCTCGGATAAAAAGAAGATAAACAGCTGGGATCTGAGTTTCGAAGAAGTTATAGCGTGCATCGCCGAGGAAGTCGGCAGAGGAAAGATGGTTGTGAAACTGCACAGCGGGGACCCCTCGCTCTTTGAGGTGGCGTCTGTGTATCTGCGTGCGCTCGCAGAACGAGGGATTCAGGCGGAGATCGTTTTCGGGGTTTCATCGCTCTCCGCGGTCGCGGCATCGCTTGGGACCGAACTTGTAAAAGATCAGGCGTTGATCGTTATACGTCCTGCCGGAGAGCCGTGGAGGGATGATTACCGATTTGAATCCGGATCGATCGAGGAACTGTCCGGATACGGCGCTGCCACTGCCGCTGCGATGGCAATCTTCATCGGATCATGATATATCAGGGAGATCATGGATGTTGTCGGCTATCCTCCGGATACCGAAGTTTTTGTGGCATACCATGCCTCGTGGGCTGATGAAGAGATAGTCACAGGCACGGTTGCCGATATTTCCGATAAAGTCGAGAAGATCGGGGTTAAGAGAGGAGCAATGCTCCTTATAAATCCCTCATAATCATCTCATCTGGTCAATCTTTTCCTGTTCCGGAATATAGCACATTTTGCGCCTGATCTCCCGTAGAGTCTCCCGGTGCAGTGCCGCAATCAGGTTTGCGATCAAGCCAAAGATGAATAGTTGGATTCCGATGATAATAACGAGCGTCGAAAGAATCGTGAGCAGGACGTGCGTTATTCCATAGAGCCACTCATTCACCACGTAGATGCCGATTCCGACACCGAAAAGCATGAAGATCGCTCCAAACACTCCGAAGTAGAACATCGGATTGTACAGTTTCGCAAGTTTGCATATGGTAATTCCGATCCTTGCCCCGTCCTTGAATGGGTTCAGTTTCGTTGGTGCACCCTTGCGCCTCGGTAGATATGTAATCGGGACCTCCACAATTCTTAAATCCTTCTTGACACATTCGACCGTGATCTCGGTCTCGATCTCAAAGCCGGTTTTGTTCAGTTCAATCCCTTTATATGCTTTCTTATCGAAAGCACGGTAACCGGACAGGATATCGTTGAGCCAGCCCCCGTAGATGATGCCGAACATCTTGTTCAGAAGCTTGTTCCCGACCAGATTCAGTCTTGTAAACGCTTCCTGCGAGAAATTGGCGAACCTGTTCCCGATGACGTGATCCGCCTCGCCGCTTAATACCGGCGCAAGCACCACATCGATCTCATCCGGCAGGTATGTGCCATCGCCATCGATCATCACCAGGTATTCGCTTTCGATAGTGGCAAACGCCTGCTGGATTGCCTGCCCCTTCCCTTTTCCGGTCTGGGTGATAACTTCTGCGCCCGCGCCTGCTGCAAGTTCGCGGGTATCATCAGTGCTATGCCCATCGATCACCAGCACCTGATAGCCGTCTGCCAAAAATTTCGTTACGATGTCAGCGATCGTCTCTGCCTCGTTAAGTGTAGGTACGAGCACGCAGACATCGTTTTTCATGTTAGGTTATCTCTATCCGGGTCCTGGCGTCCCCAGTCCGCTCAAGGGCGACCTCGAGAACGCCGTTACGATAGCTCGCAGTGGCGCTCGACGGATCAACGCGTGCCGGAAGTTCGATCGTCTCTACAAACTCACGGTCTTCGATGAGCACCCGTATCCTAAGCGTATTTTCGGTGGCGTCCATCGAGACGTCTTCCTTTTCGATGCCGGGCAGTTCGGCAACCACCTGCACGTAATCATCGGTTTCGAAGATTTCAAGCAATGGTTTGTATCCCTCCGGAACCGGATCATCGATCATCGGGCGGCTTCCAAACTCAAAAATCTCGGGCGCCTCCCCCGGGCGCTTGGTTACGGAAAATCCATACACCATCGGGACCGTATCGCCAATCTCGTCGATACGATCGATCAGATCATCGAGCATATCCTCGAAGATGTCAAAATCGATTGGTGAATCGTCATAACTTTTTCTTTTTCTCATGATGATGTTCCTCACGCCATCTTTGGCTGCTACCATAAAAAAGTTATTGTTTGGTCGGGCTTTGGGACAATGTCATTCGACCGCCGACCCTGCCACATCATGGCAGCTCTCTTCAAGAGCCGCCTCGCGCTCCCACTTCCGCCTCGCCTTCACATCAGAGAGCATCGGCAGGATCCGGTCGATCCGCTCCTGCGCCCGCTTGAGCAGAGCAGGATCGATGACAGGCATCCTGGGCGCAGGAGTAGTCTTATGCTCTGGCGCCTCCGAAACGACTACATGCGATCGATCCGGGCGCATCCGCTCCCCGGAGGTGATGCTCGCAATCCCGCGCTCCCACTCTTCGCTCCACGCGGTACCGCATAGGGGCGTGTGCACGACGCTGGTTCGATCGACAGCGATCGCATCGAGCCAACATGCGTGTTCACATGCGCCGCAGAAGGTGCATAGGTCTGCCGATACCTCGATCTTCTTATCATCAGGGATGTACCATGCATTCGCAGGGCAGACATTGAAGCACGCATGGCAGCCAAGCGGGTCACATTTTATGAGGTGGTTCTCGATCAGCCGGATCTCGCCTTCGAACGGCTTGAAAATGTCGATAGCATCGTAAGGGCAGACGCTTTTGCACCAGCCGCACGCAACGCAATTATCACTGACCGATAGCGTGCCTGATACGCTGGGCGCAGCCACCTCTCTCGTACCGGTGACTTTGATCGCACCCTCCGGACAGATATCCTCGCAGAGCACGCAGTAATCGCAAGCCTCCTCATCGATTAATATGTTTTCGAACGGTGACACAAGCGTCGACGGCGGAGACGCTGCCGGATCGACAGGCATTATCTCACCCTTATCCTTTGGAATCAGGATGAACGCATCGCAGAAGTATGCGCAGATGCCGCAGAAGTTACACTTCTCCATATCGATGCTGATCTCGCCGGTTGCGCCCTCCTTAAGCGGTGCGATCTCCTCCTTCTTCGGGAATGTGTACTCTACTGTGATCGCATCCGAACTGCACACCTGCTCGCAGAGACTGCATGGGAGGCAGGACTCGTTTGGCTGTGCCTTTGGCTCAATGTGCGGATAACATTCCCGTTTTACGGCGTCTTTCCCATCGATATCCATCTTAACTGCTTTTGTCGGGCAGAATGCGGCACACATCCCGCAAAACGAGCATTTATCAGGATCCATGAGCACAGGCGGCGCATCCAGTCCGGTTCCGATGGCACACATATCGCCGAGTTCGAGCGCATCTGTTGGGCAGAGATCGACACAGAT
>JAUWGA010000078.1 GCA_030606635.1 Methanosarcinales archaeon | reverse complement strand
GACGGCGAGTTCATGAGGGACCTGCGTCCGGGCGAGGTGCTGGTGATCGATGGCGACCAGATAGAGAGCCACCAGATATGCAAACCAGGAAACACGGCGCACTGCGTCTTCGAGTACGTCTACTTTGCGCGCCCCGATTCTGTGATCGATGGCAGACTCGTCTACGATGTCAGGTTAAAGATCGGTGAGTGTCTTGCAGGCGAGCACCCTGTGGACGCGGACATGATATCGCCAGTACCTGATTCCGGCATCACTTCCGCAATCGGATATTCCAAGAAATCCGGCACCGAGTATATCGAGGCTCTGATGAAGAACCGGTATGTCGGGCGCACATTCATAATGCCGTCTGATGCGGTGCGGAAGAAAGCGGTTCAACTGAAACTGAATGTGATCAAGCCGAATGTCAAAGATAGGAAGGTTGTTCTGCTCGACGACAGTATCGTGCGCGGGAACACGTCGCGGAGGATCGTTGACCTGGTGCAGAGAGCAGGCGCATCCGAGGTGCATGTCAGGGTCGGAAGCCCGCCGATCATATCTCCGTGCTATCTTGGAATCGACATGCCCACGAGGAAGGAGTTGATCGCGTCGCAGAATAGCGTACCAGAGATAAAAACCGCGATCCATGCAGATACGCTCGGGTACTTGAGCGTCGAGGGGCTGGTCGAAGCGATAGGCATTCCTGCAAGCGACCTCTGTCTCGGATGCCTCACAGGCGGGTATCCTGTCGAGATACCGGGCGAGCGGTGCGTGCTCAGGCAGCTCCGACTGGAAGAGTTCGATTAATCTTTGGTCTCATTGGTTGGGGGATATCTCATAAAAGTGGTGAGCGAAAGCTCATGCCTCCGAACAAACCCGCCCTATTTCATAGTCAGTGTTAAAAAATAAAAAAAAGAGAGCCCCCGCCGCACAGGCGGGAGGATTTTCACGCGCTTAAATCAGCTTCTTGATCGGGTGGTTCGGATCCAGTACCGTGAGCCCGAGATCCTCTGCGTTCTCGGCAACCATGATATCAATCATAGCTGCAGCAGGAGTGATCATCTTCGCATTCTCGATTGGACCGTACAGATAGTAATCCGCACCACCGATTCCAGCGATCAGGTTGGTTCCGATATCCACAGGAGCCCACACATCGCGGTTCTCCTTCTTATACGTCTTCATCCAGTCCCATGCGGACGCTGAGTTGTGATAACCTGCGCCAACAGGAAGTCCGAGTCGTGCCTTGACAGCAACGCCTGCACGCACATTTGCGCCTGCGCCTGCGCCGAGCGGCATCGCGGCAACGTCGATTAAGGGCTTCGTGATACCACAGTCTGCAGCGATCTCAAGCATGCCTTTATCGATTCCTGCTGCGCCTTCCTCAAGGATCTCGATCTTTCCCTTGACACCGCCTTCGGTTGCATTGAATGCAAGAACGATAGCGGATGTGAGATCCGACTCCTTGAGCGCCAGAACCTCATCCTCATGGATACTCGCATTGATCGAGTTGTGGATGCCACGATCCGCAACACCGATCTCGGTTGCGTACTTGACTCCATAAGCCCGGACATCGCCTGCCGAAGAGTCGATTAAGAACGGCTCATCATACCCGTCTACGAACCAGTCGATATACTTCTTCATCGCCTCTTCCGTCTCGGCAACGATCTGGTTGCAGTGCGGGTTGCCTGTTATGTCACTGACCTCTTCTGCCGCCGTCCATAGGGCATCA
This sequence comes from Methanosarcinales archaeon, assembly GCA_030606635.1. Classification (GTDB taxonomy): domain Archaea; phylum Halobacteriota; class Methanosarcinia; order Methanosarcinales; family Methanogasteraceae; genus Methanogaster_A. The sequence goes on along the minus strand of JAUWGA010000078.1, from coordinate 6,771 downwards.
GCAGCGTTCTTGTCGAATTCTCCCTTGTCCTCATCCGTTACGATCTTGTGCCTGTTATAAAACATCGAACCGAAGAGAACCGTTGGGTATTCTCCTGGCTGACCTCCTATAGTTGTGCCTCCTAAATCGAAGACCTTCTGTTCTTTATCAAATCTGAACATATTAATACCTCAAACAATTCCAGTCAGGATTGCGTATACTAATATTATCACAATGCCTGCCGCTATTCCGTAGAGTATGCCAATATCTCTACCAACCTTCTTTCCGATCCGCTGATATATCTCGGAATTTACGAACTCAACCTTCTCGTCGATATCGTCCAGCCGCTTTAGGACCTCATTGTAATCAGCCCTATCAACGACGACGTGTGGAACGATGATCTGTCCTTCTTCTGCCATATTTAATCACCTCTTACATCCACAGCAACGGTACCAGAACCAGTATGAGGGTAAACAATATGCCTGCTGCGACACCGAGCGGTGCGCCTGCCGTGAATCCCGAATCCAGTTTCTGGTTGCGTGCGATCAACTGCGCACGGCGTCGTATGCTCTCAACCGCGGTCTCAAACGGTTCCATGAATGGATCAACCACCATCGGAGTACCGACATCATACGCGATCGCGGCTACTTCTTCCTCGGGAGCCTCTTCTGCGACTTCGGTAGTTTCCTCGACGGTTTCTTCAATCTTTTCCTCTTCCGGCATATCATGCACCTCCTACAAGGAATTTAAGAGCGCCACTCGCCGTTAGCGTAAGCCCGAGAAGGATCAACGTTATCGTAAGACCGATCATGACTCCTTCGATCTTGGCTGCGTAGACACCTGCTGCAAACTTGTTTAAGTTGCCTGTGTCGATCATCGCGGCTTCGATCTCCTTGATCCGTGCGCGGACCGTCGCAACTTCGGCAGCCATCGGTCGGAATCCTGCGATCTCTTCTTCGCCGCCACCTTCCTCGATCTTAACCTCCATAGGCTCAACATCGAGTGCTCCGGGATCCTTTGCAACGCACGCCTTAATCGCGGCCGCTATCTTACCCTCGTCCTCTGTATCGATTAAGTCGATGACCTCGATGACCTGTTCCTGGAACCTCTTTATAGCGTCATCATCCAGATTCTGGATGAATGGAATCGCTCCTGTCGATCCGATGATCCGCCCATCCTGGTCAATTCCGCTCTGGTGGAACGCTAATATCGCCTGTCCTGTGATATGACCCTTGACCTCCATACCGGTTATGACAAGGAACCTGATATTCGGGTTCGATACGATGTTTGCGACCAGCTTCTCGATTCCGATGTTCTCGGTCTTGCAAGGTCCTGTTATAGATGCGCCTGCACCAAGCGGGAAGTCGCTCATGTGCGATCCGCATGTGGCGACCGCGACGCAGTTTTCAGGGTTTCCGACCTCAAACTCGCCAGGAAGCGGGGGCCATGGATCAGTTGTTGCTGATTTTGCCATTTAGATCCCTCCGTTCATTGCAAGTATCGCCATCATTGCCATAAATGCGATTATGAGTCCGATGATGAGACCGTAAAATAGGTTCGCATACACTCCTGCAATCGCTGATGTCTCTTCTCGTCCGGGATAAGTGTTTAACAGTTCTTTACCCGGTTCGAGTGAGTTCATCAGGTCGTCGGCAACGGCTTCGATTATGTCCAGTTGTGCCTGAATCGGAACAAGCGAGAACATGATTAAGTCCTCTCTCTCCTCGGCAACGACTCCTGACATCGGGTCAAGGAGTATGTGAAATTCGGGTACTACTCTTGCGATATCCATCTACATCGCCCCCGGTGGAAGTAGTCCTGTTCCGACATAGCCAGCACCTGCGTCGCGCTTCACGAGTTTTATGAATCCCATGAAGGTTACGTACCAGATGGCAAGCCCTATGATGGTTGAGATTATCCCCGCGATCGGGCCAATAACCGCTATCGAGCAGACTCCGCCAATCACCATCGCAATTGCGCCGCACGAGAGTGCGTGTACCATTGTCCGATCCTGAGTCTCATCAGGTCCGAGACTGGCGTTGAACGGATGTAGAATGCCAAGCGCACCAAGAATGAAGACTGGTGCGATGTATCCGGTCTCAATAACCAGCTTACTGATCACCACAAAGTCCATACTTCCTGCAATCATGACAGAAAGTCCGGTGAGTACAAGCACACCTGCGCCTGCAATCTCCATTAAGCACCGCTCCATCACAGGGATGTTTAATTTGATGATCTTGTTTGCGAGCGTTCCTACGACAAATCCGATCACAAGCGCAAGCACCAGACCAACGATTGGTCCGATGAAGACTACGCCCAGCATCTTTCCGATTGCAAGCCCGAACATCGCTGAGATAAGACCCATGCCAAGAGCAAGCATTCCGATCGACGGGACACCTGTGCCGATACCGTAACTGCACACCCTGCGCACAGCATCAGCACCCATCTTGGTTGCAAATATCGCACCTATTCCCGCCAGAAACGCGAGATACGGTATTCCTGAGATGCCTGCTATGTATATTCCGATGAGTCCTATTCCGATGCCCTTGGCATCAATCTGGTTTGCGGTCTCCGCAGTTACCGCTTCGCCTCCAGGTCCTCCTGCCGACATATCATGCACCTCCTGAAAGCATAGCTCCACTCGGGATTATTACTGCAATGATTCCGCAGAGAAGTGATGCAATAAAGCATGCAAGAATCGCCTTTGGCAATCGCTTGAACTTCGGATCATGGAATCCCTCGATCGTTCCCTGAATGTTGTACGACGGTAACACCGCGTTCACCAGAAAGACACCTATCGCAAATATGCTTGAGATTGCGGGATCGCCATTCACCCACATCAACATGCAGTAGATAAGTGATCCGCCGAGACCTCCGAGAAGACCTCCGATTGCGCCGCTCACGAAGCATACCGTTGGTATGCCCTGCCCAACAGTTCCTGCCGCGACATACGGCGTCTGCGGATCTCCTGTGATCGGGTCGTAGTCTCTCTTCGCTGATGCCGGTGGTACGCCCACACCATAGATGTAGACCCAGTTTCCGACAAGCATCGTTACCGTGATCATGATCATCGCACCAACAGCGCCAGTTGCGCATATCAGGACGATCTCTGATATTCCGGGTGTGCCTGCTGCTGACAGAGTCATATACATGTAGCCTGCAGCAAGCAGTCCCGTAAGTCCTGAACCAGCAGCAAGCTGCACGGTTCCTGTTCCGATACCGGTTGCCTGCGCCATAGCAGCAGGAGCGCCGCCTACCGGAACGAAGTGAACACCGACCGCGATACAGAGACCACCGATGATGATTCCTATAATCGACGGCAAGTTGCCCATAAGCATTCCTATAATACTAATTTCAGGCGTCATGCTTCTATATCTCCTGCATATTCCGGAAACGGTCCGTATTTCTTCCTAGCATAAGTCTCGACCTTCCGGTTGTAGATGACCAGCACAAGAACGATCACTACTCCCACGACAACGGCAGTCCAGCCTGAAAACGCTGTTGATCGCCAGTTGTCAAGGAATACTACCATCCCGAAAGCAATGCCTGTTACAGGTCCTCCGAACTTCGAGCAGAACCATGCGTTGTCCATCGATGATCTGACGCCGGCCTCTGCAAACCGGGTGATGTTACCCGAATCAGCAGCGTTCAGCCCAGATCCGAACTTGAAGTCCTGGAACTCTCTCTCCGCACCGTAGTGTACGTCACCAGTGGATGATCCGATCGCACCGACACAGAGTCCCCAGATCAGCGCAATTACTGGAAACGGGAACGGATGTCCGATCAGATTCTGATTCCACATAACGTACGAAATCAAGACGATGCAGAACGTCGTTATGTATGCGTGTCCCATCAGTGAAAGGATCTGGTTACGCAATACATCAAGATACACGTACTGGTTAAACCGGGTCTGACTTGCGTTTCTTCCCAGATACGAAGTGGTAGAGAAGACGCCGTTTAAGAGCGCAGCAACGAATGCGCCGATCGCGATTGCAATAAGCGGCGATGCACTCATCACCGACTCACTCATCAGCACCATTGCAACGCCTGCGCCTACGGCACAGTACATCGCATTGGATGGTGGTTCACCAGAAATAGCTTTGTTAAATATTCTGTGCGGATAGCCAACCTGTGCAGCCAGCTGAACCTGCGAATTCGGATTACTCTGTGATCCGATATCTGATTCGAGGTCTTCACTGCATCCTGCTACCGTGGCTGCCGCACCCATGAGGGCTACAAGGCCCATACCCATTGCGGGGTCCATTCAATTCCTCCTATGTTTTGTTTTGACCTGTATCACGTATGACCAGGTCAGTGACCAATTGGTCGAATGGTTGCGAATTACTATAATAAGGGATACTATAAACCTTTCGAGTGTGTGACCGCTTTCAACCTGCCAAACTGCGGCATAAATGCCACCTGATCATAAACATCCCTTTGATCATGTTAAAATGTCCGGAACGGTTCTGTTTGTTCGAGGACTCCAATGTTGCTTTCCGGTTACCCGAATCTTCTCAGGTGAACACGGCTGCTGAAAATAAGCCGCTATTGGCATGTAAAGCCGTTGGCACCTTTGATCTGCGTAATCCGGGTTAATAGCTGTGCTATAGTGGTTTTAGCCACAACGTCTCCGAAGATGCTTCGTGTTCCGTGATCTGCGAAGACGTACGCACTGCGAAAGTATGATACGAGTTTGGACAGCGCCGGAAGTCCCTTGAAACGATGACTCGATCTCCGGTTACCTCTATGAAATAGCGAGAAGCCGGATAAATTAGCTTGAACCCTCTCCGCCCCACCCACTCACCAGTTCCTCTGACCACGCGCCATCGCAGACGATCATCTCGTCCTGCATCCACTCTGGCAGATACTGGCGCACACCAAGCCCCTTTGAATGCGAGAACCTCGAATCGCAGAGCACCAGAACCCCGGTCTCTTCTGCCGACCGGTGCACCCTGCCAAGTGCCTGAAGCGCCTTATTGATCGCGGGAAGCGTGTATGCGATGAACATCCCTTTATCTTTCCCGTATTTTCTCTGATAATACGAATTGACCAATTTCTGCACCTCTGAAAACGCGGCTAATGGGAACCCGACAACGATAGCACCTTTAAGTGCTTCTCCGTAATAATCGATCCCTTCACTCATCTTTCCGCCACAAACTGCCAGCAAAACTCCTTTCTGTTCGCTGTTTCCAGATTCAAAGAACTCGCCTAAGATATACGGGACATCTCTCGCTTCTTTTGGTTCGATATATACTTTCTTCCCGGAGTCATAAGCCGTTTGCTCACAGTACTCACGATACTGATCCATCATGAAATAGGATGTGAAATAAACAGCAACATTGCCAGGCACACCGGCGATCAGGGCAGATATGTGCAGTTCTATATCTCTTCGATTGTTGGCATCGTTTCGGTATGCAGACCGGGTGGTTGCGTCCTTTGCCCCGAGCACGAGCCGTTTCTCCTTCGGGAACTGGTTCGGGATCATCAGCATCTCCACCCTCCCGTTCTGCCCGAAATAGTAGAGTTCGTAAGCGTCCGCAGGCGAGAGCGTTCCTGAGATCAATATGGTGGCGTGGGCTGTATCGGCAAGTCCGGATATGATCGGACTCGGATCGAGACTTCGGATCTCAAGCGACAACCACTGACCATCCCTTATCGATTTCACAGGCAGGTATGCGGAATCGCTCTTCGAGAAATGAGCCATGAACAGGAATTCGGCGACACGCTCAAGAAAACCCTCTGCCGACTCAGAAGACTTCTGTTTTCGATTTTTGATCTTCTGCGCAAGCTTCAAGAGGTCAGCCATCGTCTGTTCATCGTCCCGCACCAGTCCGCCGCCCGCGTATACGAAGTCCGCAAACATCCCTGGATCGAACCACGCCTCCGCCTGGGTTTTGTTCTGCCAGCGGTCAAGCGTTCGCCCCATATACTCCTGTATTCGGAACAGAACCTCTTTTGCAGACCGGACTTCGCCCCGATCTCCCGGAAACTGGTTTACTTCGGAGACCGCCTTATCGACGATGTACGCGGTGATGATGTCGCTGTTGATGTTCCTGACAGTGTCTCCGAGATTGTGCGCCTCGTCCACGAGGAGAATCGTGTTTTCCGGGTCTATCTCAAGCCAGTCGAAGAGAGCACCGCGCATCGTGTCGTCGAATACGTGGTTGTAATTTAAGATGATGATATCCGCACTCTTCGCGCCGATCGCCATCACCTCGTACGGGCATGTGTGCGTGCACCGCTTCTGCAGTTCTTCGGGATACAGAATCTCCCACAGAATCGCCTCGCTGTCCTTTATCGCCTGTTTCGATGGTCTGAAATTCTTTGAACCCTCGGCGGTGTACACTTCCTTCGAATAGAGATAATGGGGGCAGAATGTGCGATAGCCCGGAGTCTCGTCCCTTATGGCTGCTTCAATCGATGGATCGGCACCCGGATCGTAGACATTGTACTCCTGCGCCGTCCGGTTGTTCCTCCTGATCTTCTCGTCCAGTTTCGCCTCGAGAAAGTCCATCGTGAACACCTTTAAGAGATCGCATCCTGTGTAGATGTTCTCGAATTCGCAGGCTATTTTGCACATCTTGTGCTTCCCAACAAGGTATGCGACCTTTGGGACGTGATCCGTGTGATCCCTGATCTTCCTGATCTCGCCTAAGTAGACCCCGATCTGGCTTACGGTCCGGAGCGCGACAACGATCTTGTTTCCACCGCGGTTTGCGAGCAGTGACGCAATAATGCTCGTCTTTCCACTACCTGTCGGCGCATCGATCATCAGGACCCGGTGCTCGCCGG